>CAYPFI010000008.1:0-14605 GCA_964410005.1 uncultured Candidatus Saccharibacteria bacterium
TGGCATGTATATCAAAATGATATCTATTTGATATACATACTTAGATATACTACAAACCTGCGCGTCGAATTATTTCGCGATAGAAGTGGTTTTGGTGAATTCCACGGTTCGTCCAGCATCGCCGCCAAGTACGCCAAAGTCATAGCTAGCAACTACGCTATTGGTAAACGTAGCCTTGAGTGATCCAGGATTGCTACTCGTCACCTGAACTATATCTTTTGCCGACACGAGCCGCACTGCACCCTTAGCCATGGTGCCCTCGTAACTGGTATTCCCATCGGCCACAATCTTAACTGAATTCGTATCACTGGCCTTTAGCAGTACGGCCACCCCGTCGAACGCTGCCGTCGGCAGCGCCTCGGCACTCCTCTGCTTACTTAAGATATTGCGCGTTAGCCGTGTTTCTTTACCGAGCTTATTCTTAGAAACAACTCTCACTTCATTAATCCCTGGCTGCAAAATCAGCAGCGTTTTAAACTTACCGTCGACATCGCTGGGCAGTGGCACATCATTTAAAAAGACATCCGCACCTGGTGCGGTTACACCCGTAACCTCAATCGAAGATTTATCGATTACTTCATCTTGAGAGGGTGAAGACAAAGAAAGCTTCGGCGCAGCAGTTAGCGATGAGAACTGCCACAACAGATAGCCCACAATAAGGGCTAGGATCGACAGCACTACTAACGAAGCCACCCATCGAGAAGTTGCACCAAGTCGAAAGTCCAAGGCCCGAGGCTTAGCCTGCTTAACTGGCATCACCTCATCGGCTCGCTCGGCTTGATACCGTTTTATAATTTCAGCCGCAGGTAGTCCTAAGAAGATTGCGTATTGCTTAACAAACCCTCGGCTATAAACATCATTGGGCAGGTTAGCAAAATCACTGGCCTCAATGGCTCGCAAATAGCGGCCACGAATCTTAGTTGCGACCTCTACCTTATGGAGACTATATTCTAATTTTTCGCGGCGAGCCCGAAGCTCGTCACCAACGCGCTTATTCTGAGTCGCCATAGGTGTCTGAGCCCCCCAGCTCGTCGACGCTGCTCACCAAGACGTCACGCGGACGGGCGCCATCAGCTGGCCCAACGACGCCACGTTCTTCAAGCAGATCAAGTAAGCGAGCGGCTCGAGCATAACCTACGCGCAAACGGCGTTGCAGCAATGAGGCGCTAGCCTTGCCGCTGCGAATGACCGTATCGGCTGCGTCATTAAACAAGTCGTCATCACCACCAGGACCAAAGTCTCCCCCGCCGCCGCCAACACTCCCGCCACCGAGCTTAACTGGCTGGGCCAAAATCTCATCATTATATTGCGGTTCTCGAGCTTCGCGCAAATACTTAGTAACCGCATGGATTTCTTTTTCATCTATATTCACACCCTGCAGACGCTGTGGCTTACTGTGGTCAGGCGAGACAAACAACATATCACCGCGGCCCACTAGCTTCTCGGCTCCAGCGGAGTCCAGGATGGTTCGAGAGTCAATCTGACTTGTCACACTAAAGGCAAGACGAGCAGGAATATTGGCCTTAATTAGACCGGTAATAACATTTACACTTGGACGCTGAGTGGCAAGCACCAGATGGATACCCGTAGCACGGGCCATTTGAGCCAGGCGGACAATCAAGGTTTCTACGTCCTTAGCGGCCAGCACCATGAGGTCGGCTAACTCATCAATCACGATGACGATGTACGGCATGTTCTCTTCGGGCTTGGCGCCATTATACTCGATAATGTTACGCTTCCCTACTTCAGCAAACAGTTTATAGCGACGCTCCATCTCAGCCACCGCCCACTTGAGAGCACTAATACACTTTTCAGGGTCAACAATAACCGGGGTCAGCAGGTGTGGGATACCATTGTAAGGCGTAAGCTCTACGCGCTTAGGATCTACTAAGATGAGCTTGAGATTACTTGGGGAGTTGCGGTACAGCAGGCTCGTTAAGAATGAGTTAATCATCACCGATTTACCCGAGCCAGTCTGACCAGCAATCAGCATATGTGGCATCTTAGCGAGGTCAGCAAAGCCAGCCGAGCCATTCACATCGCGCCCCAGCAAGAAGGTTAGCGGCGCCTTTTGCTTCACAACCTCTTCATCGGTTAGCAGGTCACGCATACGGACATTCATACCCTTCTTATTAGGAATCTCGATACCAACAGCGCTCTTCCCTGGGATAGGAGCTTCGATGCGGATGGCCTTGGCCGCTAAACTTAATGACAAGTTATGATCGAGACCCGTAATCTTGGTGAGCTTCACGCCACTAGGTGGCTTGAAGGTATATTGTGTAACCGTTGGGCCAACATTCACTTCGCCCATTACCACATCGATGCCAAAACTTTCGAGCGTATTCTTAATGGTGCTCAGGTTCTCGTTGATGTTGCCCGGGTCAGGATTACTAGTGGTGATCTCAACCAGATCTGGACTTGGGGCTACCCACTCCGGATCAGCCATAGAGACCAAGGCAACCTCGGGTTCTTTTTCGGGCTTGGCATCACCACCAATAGTGCCGCGAATTGGCAGGCTGTTTACCTTGGGGCCGGGCTCATTAACGGTAATAGGCTCATTGACCACTACGTCGTCTTCACCTCGTCGATCAAACATACTGCGGATAAACTGCCAGATGTCCCGCAGCCTGGTGCTCGATGCCAAGATCAGGCTAATCGCCAAGATAACAAGCAGGATGACAACGGTCGCCGGCTGATTAAGTACCGTAAACATGGCCGTCGTAATCGCGTAGCCTAGATAGCCACCACCCTGACCATTAGACGCCACCTGCTGAGCTGTGTCCGCCGACACGCCCACATGAAGCAAGCCAGTAATCGATAGAATAATGCCGACAAAGCCAGCATAACTAAAGCCCGTAAGTTCATAACGATCGTCCATAAAGAGCATAAATGCCAGAACGCCAAGTAGCGCAGGCAGCATATAGGCCGTGTAGCCCATGATAAGGCGCAGGTTCACAATGAGAGCCGTTGGCAGGCTACCGCCAATATTAAAACTGGCCAACAGGAGTAATATCGCCACACCGATAAGGATGATGGCTACGATCTCGCGCCCAATCCCTTTTGACCTGGCAATCTCCTCATCAGTCTTTTTGCGCGGAGTGCTCTTTTTTGCTTTAGATTTTGACTTTGCTTTTGCCATATCTGCAATTATAGCGCTTATGATAGATACGCGAAAGGGGCGCCCGGAAGATCTCTCGATCCCGGACGCCCCATCGCTACGGGTGCGAAGTCGGTCAGCTCGTGGAGCCGATGCTCGTGGCCAGCTTCTCGCAGGCGCGCTTCACGCCGGCGAAGTCGGTGTCGATGCACGGCAGCTGGACCAGCTCGCGGCAGCCGGCGTTGATCTGGCCGTTGATGCGAGCTCGCTTGTCCGGGGTCAG
Source organism: uncultured Candidatus Saccharibacteria bacterium (assembly GCA_964410005.1). Taxonomy (GTDB): domain Bacteria; phylum Patescibacteriota; class Saccharimonadia; order UBA4664; family CAYXHD01; genus CAYXHD01. Next base: position 3,381 of record CAYPFI010000008.1, read on the forward strand.
CTCCTCGGTCTCGGCACGCTTCTTCTTGGTACCGGTGTCGGTGCTCAGCGAGGCCATCAGGTCGACGACGCTGGCCAGCTTGCGCTTGGCGTCGCGGTTGAGCTTGCTGGGGGTGAAGCCTGCGGCTTCCAGGGCGTCGGCGGACAGGTCCGCGGCGGTGATGTGCTTTCGATCCTGAAGGGTGGGCAAGGTGCTTCTCTACTCTCATCCGTAGCAACTATGCGATGTGCACAGCGATGTAGGATATACTACCAGATAGAGATCATTCCGTCAACAGATAGACCCCTCTTACAAAAGGTCGATTCCTCAACGGTGTTTTACTTAGTGCATTATAATATTATTATAATGGCTATAAATAGAGTACTGAGAGGAAGATGATCATGGGTACAATCAAAGCACGTCGAGTTGGCACAAGTTTAGGAGTTCTTATCCCTGCGTTTATTGCAGACGATCTCGGTATTCAAGCCGGTACGCTACTCAATATGGATATAATCGACAAAAAAATTGTCATTCAACTCAAATACCCCGAGCGAAAGACTCAACTCGATTATATTAACGAGGTGATTGCTCGGGGCATTACTGAGGATTTAGAAGTCTAGACTTCGTTGACGACGACGATCACCATTGGGTTACGCTTGGTCTTGGCGTACAAGAAATCGGCAACTTGATCGCGCAACTGAACCTTAAACTTAGTCCAATCCAACGGCTCGCGATTATTACGTCGATCAAAGCTATTACGGATGAGTTGACGCGACTCTTTTACCAAGTCTTCGCTCTCCTTCATATAGATGAACCCGCGGCTAATGATATCGGGACTCGTAACCAGCTTGGCAGTCTTTTTATCAACCGTGGCAATAATAGTAAAGATACCTTCACTAGCCATGGCCAGGCGATCACGTAGCACTACGTGCTCTACGTCCCCTACTCCGTGGCCGTCAATCATGACATTGCCACTTGGGACACGACCGGCGCGCTTGGCTTCCGTAGTAGTCATTTCTAGCACGTCGCCATTATCCATGATGAAGCAGTTTGCTTTAGGAACGCCATTCTCAAAGGCAGCTTCGGCACTATATACCAAGTGATGGAACTCACCGTGAATCGGCATATAGAACTTGGGCTTAACCAGCGCCACCAGGTCACCGACATCTTCTTTATGACCATGACCACCAACGTGAACCGGGCCGTGGACGCGCACGCCTTCAGTCATACGACTAAAGATACTGGCGCCTTCACGCATCAAGTTATCGATGAGGCGGACTACTGATTTCTCGTTACCCGGAATAATACTCGAGCTCAGAATGATGGTATCACCGGTCTTAATCTTGATATTAGGGTGGTCACCGGTACTCATGCGCACCAGGGCAGAGTTTTCCTCGCCCTGCGAACCAGTACAGAGCACCACTACTTCGTTGTCAGAATATTTATTAACATCCTGAACACGTACAATCAGGCCGGCAGGAATCTTAATGTAGCCGAGCTTCACGCACAGTTCGATATTGGTAAGTGTTGAACGTCCAACCAAGGCCAACTTACGCTTAGCCTTGTGGGCCTGATCAATAATCAGCTGTACACGGGTAATTGAACTTGAGAAGGTCGAGATGATGATGCGACCTTGCGCGCGACCAAACAGATCGTTGATAGTTGGTTCAACAATTTGTTCAGTTGGGTTGTGGCCAGCACGGTCACAGCTCGTGGAGTCGCTCATGAGGAGCAGAACACCCTCTTCGCCAATCTCTTTGAGACGCGGTAAGTCCATAGGCTTGTTATCAAGTGGTGTAGGATCGTGACGCCAGTCGCCGGTATTAATGATGGTGCCAACTGGGGTGCGCAACACAACGGCTGTGGAGTCAGAAATAGTATGGGTTACACGCACCAGCTCTAAGTTAAAGCTACCGATCTGCACGCGCTCGTGCTTATCTGAATCGAGCACACGGAACTGCGGTGAAGTCTGGAGTTTATATTCTTCGATCTGCTTCTCTACAAAAGCCAGACTTAGACGACTACCGTAAATTGGGACTGGGAACTTAGGAATGATGTAGCCTGCTGCGCCAATATGATCCATGTGGCCATGCGTAATCACAATGGCGCGGACCTTATGCTTATTTTTTTCTAGGTAGGTTGTATCTGGAATGATGTAATCGATACCAGGTTGTTCGCTCTCGGGGAAAGCAAAGCCCATATCGATGATAATGATGTCGTTACCATGCTCGACGGCCATCATGTTCTTGCCAATCTCACCAAGGCCCCCCAACGGTATGACGCGTACGGTATCCTGTTTGATGATCTGATTAGCTACACGCTCTTTTCCTTGAGGTGCAGAAGCCTGTTCGCCGCCAGCACCATTAAAGACACTCTTGTTCACCGGCAGCGCACGTGGATTTGGCATCTTTGGAACAAGATTCTGGCCGGCACGGATACGCTCGCGCGTGACGCGATTACTCACGGCTCCTGCCTGTCGAGGCCCGCCGGTAGCTGGCTTTGCGCCACCACGATTGTTGTTATTGTTGGGACGCCCGCCCTGAGGCCGTGGAGCTCCCTGTCCTTGCGGGCGAGGAGGTCGAGATGCACCAGCCTGAGCTGGACGTGGACCTTGTGGTCGTGGCGGTCGAGGATTAGTTTTATGTTGTTCAGACGGATTTGGTTGTGAATTAGGTTTTTCTTCCATAATTCCTTTCTGGTGTCATATGAGAATACGACGTTTTAATTGTTATCTAATATACATGTTATAGATGCTCGAGGATGTCCGGAATACGGGCAAAATCTTCCTTGAGCGTGACTCGCATGCTGCCATTATATAAGGCTGCTGCTGGGTGATAGAGCGGCAAATACAGCTGACCATCAATGATTTGGGGTTGGCCGTGTATCTGGCTAATCTTTGCGCCAGGCAGGAACACATTCATTGCGTGCCTACCTAGGGTAATGATTACTTTGGGCTTTATTATATCAATTTGCTGTTGTAGATAAGGTTTGAAAATCTTAATTTCATCAGGTAACGGGTCGCGATTCTCTGGTGGTCGGTACTTTACAATGTTGGTAATGAACACATCCTCGCGAGTCAGGCCAATGCTTTCCAGCATCTCAGCCAGGAACTTGCCACTGGCGCCAATAAAAGGTCGGCCTTCGCGGTCTTCGGCAGCTCCAGGCGCTTCACCCACTAGCATTATAGCAGCTTCTGCACTCCCCTCGCCCGGCACCAGCTGGATAGCTGATGCGGCGAGTTCGGGACAGATTTTGTTTTCAATGATGTCGCGCGCAATACCCTCCAATTGCTCTTGCTTGGACATCTACGACTTCTTTGCGGCTTTCATGCTTAGGTTGAGACGACCCTGGCTATCGATTTCCATGAGCTTTACCTGCACGGTATCGCCTTCGCTAACAACGTCGGTAACTTTTTCTACGCGCTCATCTGCCATCTGGCTGACATGCACAAGGCCATCTTTTCCTGGAGCAATGTTTACGAAGGCCCCAAAGTCCATGAGCTTCACAACCGTACCGGTGTAAATAGCGCCGACTTCAGGATCTTCAGTCAGCCCCTTAATCCACTCGATGGCTTTCTTAGCGCCCTCTTGGTCGGTGCTGGCAATCATTACCAGGCCGTTATCCTCAATGTCGATCTCAACACCAGTTTCGGCAATGATCTTGTTAATGGTCTCGCCGCCCTTACCAATGACTTCACGGATCTTGTCGGGATTAATCATCAGTTTATCGATGCGTGGTGCAAATTCACTCATCTCAGTACGTGGAGCGTCCAAGACTTCCATCATCTTGCCCATAATGTGAGCACGGCCGACTTTAGCCTGAGCTAAAGCATCCTTCATGATCTGTGGGGTAATACCGCGAACTTTAATATCCATCTGCAGAGCCGTAATACCGTCATCGGTACCGGCTACCTTAAAGTCCATATCGCCAGCAAAGTCTTCGGCGCCTTGGATATCGCTGAGGATGACAACTTTATCACCTTCGGTAATCAGACCCATGGCAATACCGGCAACTGGCTTACGGAGGGGCACACCAGCGTCCATGAGACTGAGCGTTGAACCACAAACTGAAGCCATACTGGTTGAACCATTTGAAGCAATGGCTTCAGAGACGGTTCGGATAGTATATGGGAAGTCCTCTACTGCAGGAATAACGGCCAGTAATGCACGTTCGGCCAAAGCACCGTGACCAATTTCACGACGACCTGGAGATCGCATTGGGCGCGTTTCGCCGGTTGAGTAACCTGGGAAGTTGTAGTGGTGCATGTAGCGCTTGGTAGTATCTTCCTCCATAGTGTCGACAAGCTGAGCGTAGCTGGTCGAGGCCAAGGTAGTAATGTTCAGAACTTGAGTAGTACCGCGTGTAAACAGGGCTGAACCATGAGTTCGTGGCAACAGACCAACTTGCGAACTAATAGGTCGGATCTCAGTAGTTTCGCGGCCATCAGGACGCTTGCCATCTTCCACGATAGCGCGGCGGATTTCTTTATCAATCACCTTACCAAAAGCTTGTTCGATCTGATCGGCATCGTAATCCAAGCCAAACTGATCATGAGCTTCACGCTCGAGGTTACGAATAGCATCATGACGCAGGTATTGATCCTCGTGACGTACAGCTGGACCAAGTTTAGGCTTCATGTACTCGCTAATCTTCTCAACAATCTCGGTATTAGCAGTAACCAGCTCATAATCCTTCATGCGCGGACGTACAGCGGCGGCCAACTGACTTTGCAGCTCAATAACTGGCTGCATGGCTTGATGGGCCAATTCAATAGCTTCAATCATGGTAGCTTCATCAACTTCATTGGCACCAGCTTCAACCATCATAATGGCGTCCTTGGTACCGGCAACGGTCAGATCAAGCTTACTATCTTCGAGCTGCTCGTTGGTAGGCATAGCAACCAACTTATCGTTAATAAGCGCGACACGAGCACCGGCTACGGGGCCTTCAAAAGGCGCACCGCTGATCAACAAGGCGGCACTGGCAGCAATCATGGCGACAATATCGGTCTGCTGTTCGGGATCCAGGCTCACAACGGTCGCAACGGCTTGAATGTCGTTACGCAGGCCTTTAGGGAATAGTGGACGGATGGGGCGATCAATCAGGCGGGCGGCCAAGGTGGCGCGCTCACTAGCTCGGCCTTCACGCTTAATAAAGCGACTGCCGCTAATCTTACCAGCAGCGTACATACGCTCCTCGTAATCAATCATTAATGGAAAGAAATCAACGCCAGCACGAGGGCTATTGCTCATTACGGCCGTGCCTAAAACAACAGTATCGCCATACTTAACAGTTACGGCGCCATCAGCCAAAAAGGCCATTTTACCGGTTTCAATGGTGAGTTCACGACCACAAAATTCGGTTGTGAAACTACGGGTTTTACCACCAAATGGGTGGATGATGTCTTGATTCATAGACTCCTTACTTGCGCCACCAACGAGTTCCTACTAGGGACAAGAGATTAAACAGTTAATCCCAAAGCTCTAGCACCAACTTTTGACGCATTACTTAGTTTTATTACCTTAAAGAACGATTAGCGGCGGATTGCCAGCTTCTTGATGACGGCCTGGTAGCGAGCCTCGTCTTTGCGACGCAGGTAATCGAGCAATCGACGGCGTTTACTGACCATGGCGATAAGGCCGCGACGTGAATGATTGTCCTTCTTATTCTCCTGCAAGTGGGCAGTCAGAACTTTGATTTGCTCAGTAAAAATACCGATTTGAACTTCTGGCGAACCAGTGTCGTTCTTATCAGTTTGGAGGCCTTTTATAATTGTGGATTTCGTTTCAGTGGTTAACATCTTTAAAGATATTAGCAGATTGGGCCCAGATATGCAACCCTCTTAGTGATATACTGGAACCATGAGCGAAATCGAGTCCAATAAAGACCGAGATACACGAATAACTCCTCTGGATTTAACTGACTCGACTGATGATACCGAGCTGAGTCCGGAGCAACAAGCTGAATACCAACACATTCTCGATTGGCGAGCCGGACGAGAAGCTATGTCAGAAGCACACACTCTCACCAAGCAAGATCAACCCCTCCCTGCGGAACTACAAGAGAAGATCCAGGCCAGTAAAGAAGCTGGCACAGCCCTGATAGAGCAGTATAGTAAATGGATCCAGTCACAAGCGCGCCGACATCTCAGAATTGCACTTATCCGTGGGCACGAAATAGAAGATATGTTTCAGGCTGGAGCCATAGGACTTTTACGTGCCGCCGAGAAGTACGACCCAGATAAAGGTGCAAATTTTATGACATATGCTACCTACGATATCAACTCTGCCATTAAGCGCGTCATACGTGTTGATGGTACGGCCCCCGATCTCACACAAAGAGGCAATACGGAGAAAATAAGAGTTCATCTGGTAAAAGATGAATTGACTCAAAAGCTGCGGCGCGAGCCCACCGTAAGTGAAATAGCTGAACGCGCCGATATGGCACAAGATGACGTTCAGCTATACCTTTATTGGGATGAGGTCGGTCGCATCATCTCCCTTGATTCTAACTTTGGCACAAATACCGATGAACATGAATATACTGACACCGATGGATGGCCGCAGACAAAGCCCACTATCGAGGATGACCTGGTTGATCCTGCTCAGGAGCTAACCGAGGATCTTGTTATAGACGAGCTAGTGAGTGGTGAGCTGCTTGAATCGATAAGCAAAGTTCTGTCTGACCGCGAAATCGCAATTATTAGCTACCGCTTCGGCCTTCAAGATGGCCACAGTCGTAGCCTAGAAGAAGTGGGGAAGGAGTTTGGTGTTACGCGCGAGCGTATTCGACAAATTGAAGCCAAAGCATTATCAAAACTACGATCCGATCAAAGAATGAGTGAAGTAGCATTGGACCTGGAGCCTATTGGGTATCCTATTGCACCTGCGGAAGAACAACCCAAGCAGCCCGAACCCACCGAAGAAGAAATCGAGGCACTAAAAGAAATAAGGCTTGAAAACTTGCGAGCCACCCAAGAAATTCACCATGAACTGGGTGCTATCTTGAGTCGATTAGAAGAAAGCGATGACTATGGAACTATAAAAGAAAAAGCTGACCTTATAAACTCTTTGGCCGATGGCACCAACCAGCTATCATCCCAGGAGATATCTAACTTTCTTGAGAGCATAGATCAAACAACCAGGCTTCCACAGGCATATGATCGAGTCGAAGCGGCCAACCGACACAGCAGGCTCAGTATAGTCTCCTACAGGGAGAAGCTGCAGGAGTTAGAAAAGAAGTTTTCTCTCGAAGATTTTGCCGAGCTGGCACAGGCTCTTGAAAATGTCTTGAGAGACCACAACCCTAGCAGAGTGGCTGCCTACGTTGATGCGTTCGTTGAACATCAGCTAGAAGAAAAACAAGACTAGACACTATAAAGCAATGAGGCTCTTCTCGACGAATTCAGCTTCCGAATCTAAATCGATAGCCCTATCAAGGTCGTATTCGCCTACTCGAGTGCGCTCCAGGGCGCTCAGATAGGCTCCTGTGCCCAACTCTTTACCAATATCCTCGGCTAGGCTGCGAATATAGGTTCCGCTTGATACATCCGCAGAGATTTCCAAATAAGGATAATTATAAGAGATGAGATCTATTGAATTAATCGTAACTTGTCGGCTTGGCATCGCCACTTCTTCGCCACGGCGAGCTCGCTTATACGCTTCCTGGCCATCAATCTTAATCGCCGAGTACTTGCTAGGCGTCTGCGTAATCTCGCCTTTGAATAATTCCAGTGTTCGGCGGGTTTCCTGTTTTTCAGGAATACGGTTATTGACGTCGATTAACTCCCCTTCTCGATCTCCCGTCGTACTATTTTTGCCGAGTTCTATCTGGGCAATGTAGGTTTTATCAAGCTTAGAAAAGGTGCTTGCCTGCTTACAAGCCGTGCCAAAAAGGATGAGCATGAGGCCGGTGGCAGCAGGATCGAGCGTACCAGCATGGCCGATCTTCTTCACCCCCGTCGTTCGTCGAAGTTTACGAATACAATCAAATGAGCTAATCCCCGCCGGCTTATTCACGAGCAATAATCCATTCATACTTCTATTGTAGCTTATGGACGATAGTTGATGACGCCGTCTTCGGCTGGGGCTTCCCAGGTTAACGGATCGTTATCGACGCTACCATTGATGAAGTCGTCGATCTCTTGATCAACATCAGGAGCCATCTCGAAAACCTCTGGCACCTGGGGAGCTTCTGAGGTCTGAGGAGCCTCTACAGCAGGTTCTGCTGGTTCTGGCTTGGGAGCTTCAGGTTTGGGTTCTACGGGCTTGTATTCGGGCTTAGGAGCTATCTTAGGCTGCTCTTCTCGACGAGGCTTACGCTCACGCTCACCAAAGATCTCCTTAGTTACCCGTTGCTGATCAGCACCAGCAGCTAACATCTGAGCGGCTACGGTCATACTCTTAGCCGTAGTACTGGCGGCCGTAAAGCGGTCGGTAGCAGCCATAATACCAGCCAGCAAGGCCGTGGCCATCTGAGTATCAAGCAAGCCACCCTGGACGCTTTCGCTGAGGGCCAAAACCATCTCGCTCAGGGTTGAAGAATTAGTCTCGAGAAGATTAATCGCACCATGCTGCTCATTAATACGGTGATAATCGAGGTTAAGCATTGGTGTAGAGGTTAGTAAACCTGGATTCTGCTCAAAGATACGATCCAGGTTGGCGCGACGTGGCACACCAAGTGCAATAATCAAGTCAAAGTGGTAATCACCCTTATCAAACGTAACGTCGGCAGGAGCAAATCCCCCACTAAAAGGCGTCACATGGATGTTAAGTTTACCTTCATCAACCGTATACTTAACCTTATCAACTTCAGCCTTGGCCAGGCTGAGCTGTACGATAAAGTCGCGTGAGCCATTTAAGCTGGTCTCAACGATGTTCTTAGCGATAAACTGGGCGCCACCAGGCACACGATCGGTAACCAGGGGCGTAACCTTCTTATCCATCTTGCGCAGAGCGTGCGTTAAAGCCACCACACTGGCAACCTGATCGATGTTGGGCCGTTGACCGGTGACCAACAGGATAGATTCAGCTTGGCGGATTGCTTCGCTTGCTTGTTGTTTGGGGGTTAAATCCATAATGCAAGTAGTCTACACCAAAATAGAGGTTTTGTCAATACTTTTAGCGTAAGTACTATTGCTTAGTACAGAGGCGCGCGTTCGCCGAGATATTTCATATCTGAAGAAGGGATAGTAAAGCCGGTTGAGGGGTTCAGATAGAAGGCAGCATTAAAATTGAGCTTCTCAGCTTCATTTAGGCCATTTGTACCCGTCGTGCGCTTAAAACTGAAGTCATGGGCCATGGCAAAGCCATTGATTGTCAGCCTGGTCTTGCAGCTAGCCACCGTTCCCCCGCTACAGGTATCAAGGTTATCAACGGCATAGAGTGTCGCATCAATGGTACTCACGCTTGGATTAATCTTAATTGCCCGCGCGATAACGCCCACCACTGGCAGCTTATCCTTGGCTGCCGGAACATCAGTTCTGCTGCCAAAACCACTCTCAATAGTTAGCGTTCCCGGCGAATATACCGACACTGAGGCTTTTGATCGCCCCGTAACCGTATCGGTAGGTGACCCAGCAAACTTCACTAGATAGCGCTTACCCTGAATAATTCGAATATCCCCTAAGTCAAACCGGGTACCGACCACATCAATCACCTCTACCGAGCCCTTATCAATCTCCTTGTTTATGGATGACAAGATATCGTCAATGCTCGGCCTACACATCTTGCCGTACTTCCCACCCTTACCAAGGGTCAGACTGTCGCCAGTTGCATCCCCGCCTGAGCCAAAGGCATTAATTGCCCCGCCTGCTGACACAATATAGCTTCCTGATGAACCGCGGGCCGGACTTACCACGCCATTAATATTCATCGGATAGGACCCAGCCCGGAGACAGTCGCCAGCATGCACATCAGCACCCGTAGTTGTCACATATGGCTTAAGCGAATTCTTGATGGTAAAGCAAATACTACCAGGCGTCACTTTCACTGCACTATCATCACTATTCTTGCCGGGCGTCATGCTGGCCGTCAAACAATATTCTGCCCCATCTGGCGCATTCTGCTTCACATTAAAGTAAGCAAAAGTATCTGGGCGTGAGGTGTTATAGATGGGCGATGGTCCAAGGCTCGGGAAGGTTTTTTCCTCATCTGAAGGCCACTGAAGTGTCCTTGATGCTCCGGTTGCAACCGTGTGGCCGCCTGAAGTAGCGGTCACCGCATCAAAGCTGTCGCTGAAGGTGCGTGCACTGCCCGCCTTGGGTGCAAGTGTCAGTTTTACACTGGTATTAGGCCCCGCGCTATTTGTTTTACTCGACCAAAGCTGGGTTAGGTTCACTGCCACTTTGTGATCACCTTCAACCACGAAACTACCCGTACCCGTAGCCGCATCTTGTCCTGCCTTAATCTGAAGTTCATGTTTGTAGTCGCCACAACCGCCGGTATTAATCGCTGGGAAGTCGTCATATGGAATCCAGAAGTTGATACCATCTACTCGCGCAATGTTCTTCCAGACCCATTTGTACTTATATCCACCTCCTTTGAAATCTGGATATTGGACAGAATTATGAACATTCTGTCTTGGATTTCCATTGCTGTCCAGCCCATTAAAGACATTGTCTGCTGGCCCCCTGTGCAGAACTGATTTTCCGGCTCCACCAGTGGGAGGTATCTCTATCAAATCAAACTCTGGAGCGGGCTGCACAGGCCATGGGGCTCGGTAGTAGGCTGGCCAGTCTACGTCAGACCAGTGCAAGAAGCGAGCCTCTTTTTGATCCTTCCCTAGGCGGCAATCCGGCGCAAACTCAAAGGTATAATCACCATTTGTTGCGTCAGGTGATAATCTATCCTGGACCGCATAAGAGGCCGTGTTAGGCCTATCACTCGTATAAGCCCAGTCACTATTTGCCCAGTAACCAGTTAGAGGGTCACCATCGCCATTATAGGCAGCACCCAACTTAAACGCGTTAACCCTCCCAAGTGTTACTTTGGTCGTTTTTCCATTTACTACCCTATCTTCTGTCGGTGCATTTTTACTTTTATCCCAACTTGCCTTAACAAATAATACGAACTTACCTGATTTCTGTGTGGCGGTCCAGGTTTTAGTGCCACACTTTTTGCCAATGAAGGTACTAACAGGGAGCTTATACCAACCGGTAACCGACATCTGGCTACTGTTGGCTGTATATGAGGCTACTGGATTAAGACTACTGCCCACCCTACATGGGATTTCATCTACATAATTGC
>CAYPFI010000009.1:0-14125 GCA_964410005.1 uncultured Candidatus Saccharibacteria bacterium
GGTATGAAGGTTCGGGTTGTCGGTACACCAAAGTTTACCAAGTGGGGAAAATTCAGTTTTACGGTTAAGCGAGTAGAGCTAGCTGGTGAAGGTGCACTTAAGCAGGCATTCTTGCTGCTTCAGAAAAAACTGGGCGAAGAAGGGTTGTTTGCAGTTGAGCGAAAGCGATCATTACCAAAGTTTCCAAAGACGATCGGCCTGGTCGCCGCTGAGCAATCGGCTGCTTATGCAGATTTTATTAAAATTCTTAGTCAACGCTGGGGTGGACTTACTATCCAGCTCATTAATGTTCAAGTGCAGGGTGCGGCAGCCCCTGAGCAAGTTGTCAGTGCTATTCGTCAGTTCAATGAGGCTGCCGAACCTGTCGATGTCGTGGTAGTTATCCGAGGCGGAGGGAGCCTCGAGGATCTCCAGGCTTTCAATACCGAGGATGTGGCCAGAGCTGTGGCTGGTAGTCGTATCCCGACGATCGTTGGGGTGGGGCATGAAGTTGACGTTAGTCTTGCTGACATGGCAGCTGACGTCCGCGCTGCTACACCAACTGATGCAGCGCGTATTGTTGTCCCTGACCGCGTAGCCATGGTAGGCGAGCTCGATAGTCGTACATCGCGCATGGAGCAGCATATTCGTCAAAACCTTCTCCGACGGGAACAGGTGCTGCTTGGCAGTGTAAGTCGCATGGAGCGTTTTGTGCGTCAGCCAATTGAACGGTTGGCCCGGGCTGCAATTAATTTGCGACGGGATTTAGGAACCATTGAGCGCACCTTGCAGCTGCGTCAGCAGGGGCTCGAAGGCCTTGTCCGTAATCTTAAGAATGTTGATCCAAAAACAGTCTTGGCTCGTGGATACAGTGTGGTGCGTCAGAATAATAAAGTGATAAAGTCGGCGAGTGACATCGGTGCCGATGAGCCCTTTATGATACAATTTGCTAATGACACGGCTTCGGCCCGACTCGAGAAATAGGAGAAAGAATGAGCGATACAACCAAAACATTTGCCAAGGATATGGCCGAGCTAGAGGCCATCACTGCCTGGTTTGAGGGCAGCGATATTGACCTCGATGAAGCGCTAGCTAAGTTCGAGCGTGGCATGGAGCTGGCAAGTGGTCTTAAGAAGCAGCTTGGCGAAGTAGAAAATAAGATTGAGAAGATTAAAAAGAGCTTTGAGTAATGTGGCTGTTATGGCTGCTTATTATCATTAGCGGGTTATTTGCCCTGGGCGCTGTGCTCGGTGCTCCATATGTACCAACTCTGACGAAGTCGGGTAATGATTTGCTTGATATGGCCGATCTTAAGCCTGGTGCTACAATTATCGATCTTGGGAGTGGTGATGGAGCATTTGCTCTGCAGGCGGCCAAGCGCGGCTACCAGGTTATCGGCTACGAGATTAATCCAATATTGGTACTGGTGGCGAAGCTGCGGACTCGAAAATACCGCAAGCAGGTAAAAATCCATCTGCGTGATTTTTGGCGCACTGCGCTACCAGAGTCTGATGCCATCTATGTTTTTCTCATTGAGCGCTATATGCAAAAACTAGCCGATAAGCTTGCAAAAGAAGTTAAAAAGCCAACCGTTGTTGTGAGTCATGTATTTAAGATTCCGAGTGCAAAAGCGATCAAAGAGAATCAAAACACCTCGGTGTATATCTTCGGTAAATGATATCCAAATGGATATCATTTTGTAGAAAACAACCTTTGTTTCGCGCTCATGCTTTGGCCCAATGATCAGCTGTGATACGGTAGATGCAATGGGGGTGCATAGGTGCGTGACGAGGGTGCTTATCAAGAGTTACTAGCGCCGCTGGCGACGAGTCGCAGCGGCCTTATGATGTTACTGGCCGGGGACTTAGGTAAACTAAGGCCTAGTCAGCAAGAGTATCTCGAGCATATTTTGCAGCTCAACGAGCATTTGATTGGCCTGGTGAGTGGCTGGGAGGATGTCGAGCGTCTCAGCAGTGGACAAGTAGTGCTGCAGGCCGAAGCCTGTAACATTGGTTTGATTATTAGACAAACTGCTCCGCCAAGTGTAGCCATCTCGCGCAGTGGTCAGTGGCCCATGGTTTTGGCTGATCCTAGTCGATTGCAACAGTTGCTCCGTAATGTATTTGAGGTAGTGGGCGAGGGGAGTGCGCGAGCGCGTGTTGCCGATGAGACATGTGTAGTCACAATTCAGAGTGCACAGGAAGTTGATCATCAGAAGCGTCTTCTATGGGTAAAGGCGCTTAAGGGTGAAGCCACGGCACAGTATTTGGGACTTCGTATCGCCAAGCTCTTGGCAGAAGCCCATGGTGGCAGACTGCAACTCGACCCGCACGCTGTAGGTAGCGCTAAGTTTCATATTCATCTGCCGCTGGCGCAGCAAATGAGCCTGTTGGGTGAGTAGGCCGGGTAGTATATAATTATAAGCATGAAGCGTATTGTTATTATTGAAGATGATCAATTATTGGCTACTATGTACAAAACCAAGTTTGAGCTTGCTGGCTACAAAGTCGATATTCATCACACTGCCGAGCTGGCCCTACCAGAGCTTACCAAGAATAGGCCCGATCTAGTGATTCTCGATGTTCTCTTGCCTGGCAAGAACGGTTTGTGGCTGCTTAAAGAAATGCACGCCGGCAAAGCAACCGTACCTGTCATTATGCTCACTAACCTGATCGAGGCTGATTTTAGTATGCCAAGTAAGCTACGTGATTCGCTCGGTGTGGTTGGCTATCATGTCAAAACTCAGGTTACACCAGCGGAAGTTCTTAAGACGGTGCAGGAAGCGCTAGACTAAGTGCCTGGTTATTACAGCACAAGGGGGTATGTGCTGCGTCGCTTTAATCTCGGCGAAGCTGATCGCATTATTACCCTGATCACGCCCGATAGGGGAAAGCTTAAGGTTGTGGCGCGTGGCGTACGGCGGATGAAGAGTAAGCTGGCGGGTCACTTAGAGCTATTTAGCCATGTTGATTTGCAGGTGGCTATTGGCAAGAGTCTTGACGTTGTAACGAGTGCCAAACTTATCGAGTCACCACCCGAGCTTGACTATGATCAGCTCGCCAGTGCCTACCTGTATGCCCAAATGCTCGATAAATTGCTCGATGAAGACGACCAACCACAAGATAGCTACCTATTAATGCAGATGGCCTTGGAAGATCTTACAAAGTACGGCGCGAGTAATCTCGGGGAGCTCTACTTTAAGCTACGCCTGGCCGCCGTTCTTGGGCATCAGCCGGGGCTCGAGGCTTGTGTGCGCTGTGGGGCTAGTAGTCCAGATCATCAGTACTTTTTTGAGGCTTCATTAGGTGGTATAGTAGATGATACTTGCAGATTGCCAGGCAGCACGGCCATGAGTCAAGACGCCATTAAATTGTGGCGCGCTATACTCAGCTTGAGTCTGGCTAATGTACGTCGAATCGCGGGCGGAGAAGCGCTTGCTACCGACACACTTACTATCTGTAATGCATTTTACGATTATAATTTTGATCGGCGCTTTACGGCCGCTGACACATTACAAGGATAACTATGGATAAAGACGAACTAAAAGCACTAACCGAAGAAGAACTAGCCGAGTACCTTCGCGACTGCGTAGCCACGCTTAAGGTGCTCAACGATATGGACTCAAGCAAGCTAGAGCAAGTGCATAATGACTATCTTAGGGATATTTCGAGTCTCTATGAGCTTGGTCGGCTCACCGAAGACGAGTATAATGAACTCAAAGATGACGCGATAATGAGGTTTGAAGCATGAGCGATTCCAAAACAGTCAGCATGGAAGAATTAGTAAGTTTAGCCAAGCGACGTGGCTTTGTGTTTCAGGCTAGCGAAATCTACGGCGGCCTTGCTGGTTTTTATGACTGGGGTCCTTATGGATCAGAAATGCTCAAGAACATCAAAGACGCTTGGTGGAATGCCATGGTTTACGGACATACGAACATCGTCGGTGTAAATACAGCTATTATTCAGAACCCAAAACTTTGGGAGGCTTCTGGTCACACCGCTACCTTTGCCGATCCAATGATCGACTGCAAGAGCTGTAAGCATCGCTTCCGCGCCGATCATGTCGCTGGACTCGATACTAACAATCTCGAGAAGCTCGACGCAGCTCTTAAGGACAAATCCTGTCCAAACTGCGGCAAAAAAGACACCTTCACGCCAGCTCGTAACTTTAATATGATGTTTAAAACTTTTGTTGGTCCAGCAGAGGATAGCGCTAATGTAGCTTACCTGCGTCCCGAAACTGCCGGCGGTATCTTCACTGAGTTTGCCAACGTCCGCGAAACGACTCGCCAAAAACTACCATTTGGTATTGCCCAGATTGGTAAAGCCTTCCGTAACGAAATTACCCCTAAGGATTTTGTCTTCCGCTTGCGTGAGCTTGAGCAGATGGAGATGGAGTACTTTGTGTATCCTAAAGACGCGCCAGAGACCTATGAGTACTGGAAGAAGTTCTGTATGGAATTCCTGCAGCGTATTGGTCTTTCAAAAGAAAACCTGCGCTTGCGTGATCATGCTGAAGATGAGAAGGCTCATTACGCAGCCGCTAGCGTCGATGTTGAATACAACTATCCATTCGGCGGTTTCAAAGAGCTGTGGGGAATAGCTAATCGAACTGATTACGATCTGAGCGCTCACATGAAGGCCAGTGGTAAAGATTTAACCTACTTCGACGAGCCAACAGGGGAGCGCATTACGCCTTACGTAATCGAGCCGGCGATTGGTGCTGACCGACTATTCCTAGCCTTGTTTACCGATGCCTATACTGAAGAAGAGGTGAATGGCGAAACCCGCGCAGTAATGAAGTTCACACCTCAAATTGCCCCGGTAAAAGTTGCCGTCCTGCCGCTGAGCAAGAAGCCAGAACTCTCAGAAGTCGCCCAGCAGGTCTGGAAAGATCTTAGTGGCACCATGAAGGTCGAGTATGACGAAACTCAGAGTATCGGTAAGCGCTACCGTCGTCAGGATGAGATCGGTACCCCCCTATGTGTGACCGTTGACTTCGATAGTCTTGAAGACAAAGCTGTTACTGTCCGTCATCGCGATACCATGGAGCAAGAGCGCATTAAGATCGATGAGCTTCCTGCCTATATTGCTAATAAGCTTGCTAACTTCTAACATGACTCACGAGCAGGAACCCACTCTTGATGCGGAACCTGCAAAAGAAGTTAATACTCAATTTACTGAAGATCTAGCTCAAATACTCCTTGAACGTAACGAGGCGGCAGAGCCAGGCGTTTATGAACTCCAGAATCCTCAAGAGTTCTGCGATAGTTTTATTGGCGAGGCTGCTCAAGCAAACCAGCGGGTGAAGGGTATTGTATTACAGCTTGAGTCGGGCCCAGATACCGATCCGATATATGAGTCAATGATTGCAGCTCAAAAGCGCGGAGTCGAAGATGTGGAGTTGGTTTATGATCCGGCCTCTATAGCGCATGTGAGTCGAGGCGATAATGAAGGTAATATCCGTAAAGATAAAGTGCTGAGATATAAGGGCGACAAGTCGGTTGTAGAACAAGCACATGCTGATCGACAGGCGATGATCAAAAAACTCCAGAGTCTTGGAATCATTGCCACCCCGGAGCCAGGCGAAAAAGTATCTAGGCAAAATCATAATCATATCAAGCTATTTATTGTAGATGACGTAGCGTGGATTGGTAGTATGAATCTACGTGAATCGGACTTTATTATGTCTAACGCCATGATAAAGATTACTGACCCTGAACTTGTTGAGGAGTTGGCACGAATTTATGATATTAGTACCCAAGAGAAGGCTGCTCCTAATGAGACCGTAAGAGTAGGTGAGAGTGAATTGCTTTTTGATGGTGGAAATCCTAAGGACTCCGTGATTTATGATAAAGCCGTAGAAATGATTGACAGCTTGCAGGAGGGTGACGAAGCTGTGCTTATTGGACAATATGCGCCCGTAAAGATGATGTATGGCCAGTTACTAGACAAGATGCGTTCCAAGATGGATGAGGGAGCTAAGACTAAGTTTCTTACGCCACCCACCGAAGCATTGCATCCAGTTGGCGGCGCAGCTCGATACTTGCAAAAAAGTATCGATAAACGCGAAGCTCAAACTCCAAATATGGAAACTACGACTTTAGCTCGCAAGACACATTTAAAAGCCATGATGGTAACTCGTGCTAACGGTGAACGCGAAGTATTATTCGGATCACACAACCTCACCAGTTGGACGGTAAGAATAGGCAACAAAGAGCTATCTATCTGGTCTAAGGACCCCGAGGTTGTTGATAGTGTCGCAAATTTATTAGATCAAGTCGAACACGAGACTGTATAGACTACGTATATCAAAATGATATCTATTTGATATACATACCTAAAACAGATAGAAAAAGGCGCCATAATGGGCGTCTTTTTTGCTTCGACAAAGCCAATCTAATAGATTAAATAGGGAAGTGGGTAAAATAAGCATAAAAAGTGTTGACAGTGGGTAGAAGTGGGTAGTACACTTAATTCAGTGAGAGGGTAGAAACAAAAAACACATTTAAGATGAGCGCTATGGAATACTTCGAACGCAAACTAGACGATAAAAACCGCCTCACCATCCCTAGTGAATTGCGCGCCGAGTTTGCAAATGGAGTAGTCATCACGCCAGGTTTCAAAAACTACCTGCATCTGTACACAAAAACAACATGGGAAGCCGAGATGGAACCCGCCCTCAAAGGTGGAATTCTTGATGAAGCAGTAGCTGACCTCAACGACAAGTTTCGTTCGGGCAAAGTTAGTGCTGATCTCGACGCCAAGCAAGGCCGCATCGTTATCGATGCTCATTTGCTGCAGCATGCTGGGCTGAGTAAGTCCAAGCGAGAGCTTGTAGCAATCCGCATTGCCACCGAAAAGGGCAGTTACTGGCGCTTACGACAACCCGTGTAAGATTTGACATTATAATAGTCCGAGACGAGTCAAGATCAGGTATTTGGCAGCCAGCAGCGCCCCTTTTATAGGAGTCGGCGTTTCCAATGGCTCCCAGCACCTTCGTCCGATTTAACTCCACCTCACACTTTTTTAAGGCCTCCACGCCTTGAATTCTATTTTTAAGGAATTATTTATAACTCATAATTCCTTACCACACAACTCCACACTCTTATGGCCTTCGGGTCCAAAAACAAAAACTTTCAAACAAAAGCTGACTGCTAAATAGGTGACCTTGACATGAACCCACACCACACACCCGTACTACTTGCGCAAACAATGGCGCTCCTAAACCCTAAGGAAGGCGAAAGCTATCTGGACGGCACAGCTGGCTTCGGCGGACACGCCGCGGCAGTTATTAGCGCCATTGGAGATGAGGCGTCAGTAGTATTGGTAGATCGGGATCAGACCGCCGTAGCCGCTCTAGAAGAGAAGTTTGGCAAGCGAGCAGAGATAATCCATACGGATTTCTTAGAAGCTGCCCAGCGACTTGTAGAAGAGGGGAGGCAGTTTGACCTGATTTTGCTGGATGTAGGCGTGTCGTCACCACAACTCGACCAAGCGGAACGCGGCTTTAGCTTCCGTTCGGACGCGGACCTTGATATGCGCATGGATCAATCTCAGGAGCTAACGGCTGAGATAATCGTAAATAACTGGAAGCAAGAAGACCTTGCCAATGTGATTTACGAGTACGGCGAAGAACGACGGAGTAGGGCAGTAGCCCGCGCCATCGTGGCCGCCCGGCCCGTTACCAGCACTAAACAGCTAGCAGATATTGTCCGCAGCGTGGTGCCTAAAGGAGCCAGCAAGATCGATCCAGCAACTCGGACATTCCAAGCAATTAGGATTGCAGTAAACAATGAACTTGACCAGCTTGCAAAAAGCTTACACTTACTGGTAAACTTGTTGAGTGCAGGTGGACGACTAGCAGTGATAAGCTTTCACTCCCTAGAAGACCGCATCGTCAAACAGTTCATTGACACCGAAAGCAAAGATTGCATCTGTCCGCCGCGAACACCGGTCTGTGTCTGTGAGCATACCGCTACGGTAGCTAAGCTCACTAAAAAACCAGTGATCGCTGATAATAATGATTCCAACCCGCGCGCTCGGAGCGCAAAACTCCGAGCCGCAGTGAAATTAAAACAAAAAGAGGAGGTGCTATGAGCATCATCAAAGTGCAACAACAGGGAAGCCGCCGCGCACAACGCGTAGCAATACGCGTCGTAGCGTAACGACCTGTCAACGACCGATGGGGTGGCGAAAGCAAAAATAGCTGAGCCGCCCCACCCAAAAACCAAAACAACGGAGCAAAAATACAAAATGACCACAGCTAGTTATGCGGCACGCCGCAATCAAAATTTATCTCGAACGGCCACATCGATGAAGATGGGTCCAGTCTCGATGACGCTCGCCGCCATCGCCATTATTAGTGTCCTTGCCTTGCTGTATCTCACGCAGATCACCAAGACTAGTGTCTTTGGCTACAAGCTGAGTGATGCCCGCACTCACCAAGCCAAGCTAACTGCCCAACACCAAGAGCTTCAGGTGGAAGCAGCTCGTTTGCAATCGGTCAAAAACATTCGCTCCAGCCAGGCCGCAGCTAAGCTGACGACCAGCAAAAACGTCAGTTTTGCTAAATAATCACCATCCAGTAATATAGAGGGGACCATGCCAGTAACTACTGTCTCAGCCGAGCGTCGAATCACCGCCATTGGGGTGGTGATTTTGGCGTTCATTGGCGTTATTGGCTTGCGACTACTCTATATTCAGATTGTTAAACATGGTGCGTATACAGCTCAGGCGACAACCAGTCAATCACGCAAGTTTGCCATCCCAGCCGAACGCGGCCAAATTTATGCCTACGATGGTGATGAAGTGGTGCCCTTAGTACTCAATGAAACATTCAAGACCGTCTATGCTGATCCAAGCCTTATCAAGAGCAAGGATAAGGTTGCTAGTGAATTGGCAATGGCACTTGGTGGTACCAAAGCGGAGTACCTAGGCAAACTAAAAACCAAGGGCAATTACGTCGTCCTGGCTCAAAAAGTCCCAACCAGCAAGGGCGAGGCTTTGGTTAAGAAAGATCTCTTGGGCATTGGCATCACCGACCAAGTCTATCGAACGTACCCAGAAGGGGAGCTAGCGGCTCAGATCCTTGGCTTTGTGAATAGCGACGGGGCGGGACAGTACGGAGTCGAAGGCTACATGAATAAAGAAATCGGTGGATCTGATGGCTTACGTCAGGTTAAGACCGATACGCGCGGTAATCCGATCGCCATTGCCGGGAGCGTTAATCGCTCGGCTGTTGATGGTAAAAGTTACGTCTTGACCATTGATCGCAACATCCAGGCTCAAGCTGAGCTGAGTTTAGCTGAGGGTGTAAAAAATGTAGGCGCCAAATCAGGCAGCGTGATCGTTATGGACCCTAATAGTGGCGCAATCAAGGCCATGGCTAACTACCCAACCTTTGACCCAAGCGACTACAGTAAGATCAAAGATTATTCAGTGTTTAGTAACAGTATCGTAACCAATGGCTTTGAGCCGGGTTCGGGTTTTAAGATGTTTACCATGGCAGCTGGTCTTGATACCGGCAAAGTAAAGCCGAGTACAACCTATAACGATACCGGCAAAGTAGAGCTGGATGGTCGCGTTATTAATAATTCGCACGACAAGGCGTGGGGTGTGCAGAGCATGACGGATGTCATTGAGAAGTCGCTGAATACGGGTGTCGTCTTTGTGCTGCGTAGCCTCGGTGGTAATGTTGATGCCATAAACCTCGCTGGCAAGAAAGTCTTGTACGGTTATTTCCAGAAGTTTGGCTTTGGCGCAACGACTAATGTTGAGCAGAGCGGCGAGTCAACTGGCGTGGTAAACCAACCAACCAAGATTAGTGGTAATGATGTAAATTACGCCAACATGACCTTTGGTCAGGGTATTTCAGCAACCATGATACAGATGACTACGGCGGCGGCGGCCATTGCTAATGGTGGTAAGTTGTATCAGCCACAATTAGTGGCTGGCGTCAAAGAAGGGGATAGTGTAAAAACGTACAGCCCCAAGGTGGTGAATCCTCAGGTTATTAGTAAAACTGCCGCCAGCGACCTCGTCACCATGATGGAGACCGTGGTTCAGGGCAAGTATGGCTCAGGTTACAAAGCGCGTATGCCAGGCTATACCGTAGCTGGTAAAACTGGTACCGCGCAGATACCAAATCCTAACGGCAATGGCTACCGCGAAGACCGTAACATCGGTACCTTTATCGGCTTTGCACCAAGCAAATCCCCAAAGTTCATCATGATGGTGCGCATTAACGAACCGCATGTGGCAGGCTTTGCTGAGAGCACCACCGTGCCGGTCTTCGCCGATATCGCAAAATGGCTGGTAACCTATATGCAGATACCGCCAAACTCATAAATCTAGTACAATAAGGAATAAGCATGAACGAAATAACCATCATCAACAGCAATCTCATCCCGCTCTCACGCATCGTAGGTCAGGCCGTACTAGCTTTTTTGATTGCCATGGCGCTGACGCCGCTCTACACCAAGCTAGCTTTTAAATACAAATGGTGGAAGAAGGCTCGCGAAACCTCGGTAACAGGAGAGATTGCAGCCGTATTCCGTAAACTCCACCTGGCTAAGCATGAAGCCCATATACCAACCATGGCTGGTGTTATCGGTATCATTGCGGTAACTGCAACAACCTTGATGTTTAATCTGAGTCGGTCACAGACGTACTTGCCCCTGGCGGCACTACTAGCTGCAGGCGGGGTAGGGCTCCTCGATGATATTATCAATATTCGTGGTGATGGTACGGGCAAGACTGGGCTTCGTTCACGCATCAAATTTGGCTTAATAACAGCCGTAGCCCTGGCCGGCGGCCTCTACTTTTACTATAAACTTGGTTACAACTTAATCCATATACCGGCCGTTGGTGATTTTTCGCTAGGGATTCTCTATATTCCGCTGTTTGTGCTCGTAGTAGTATCGACTGCTAACGCCGTAAACATTACCGATGGGCTGGATGGCTTGTCTGGGGGCCTTCTAGCAACTGCTTTCGGCGCGTATGGTGTGATTGCTTACTTCCAGGCAAACTTCGGCATAGCAGCCTTCTGTGCGGCTATGGTGGGCGCCATACTAGCTTACACATGGTTCAATATCTTCCCGGCGCGCTTTATGATGGGGGATAGTGGCTCCTTCGCCTTTGGCACGGCGCTGGGCGTTGTAGCTATGCTCACGAATTCAGTGTTCGTCCTACCGATTATCGGCGCCGTCTTCGTAGTCGAAGCCGGTTCGAGCTTGCTCCAGATCTTTAGCAAGAAAGTCTTTAAGCGCAAGATATTTAAAGTAGCCCCATTGCATCATGATCTTGAAGCTCGGGGCTGGCCTGAAGCTAAGGTTACCATGCGCTTCTGGGTGATTGGTCAGATGGTTGGCGCCCTCGGTCTGATTATCGGCCTGCTCGGGAACAAATAGATGGGTTGGTTGATCAAGCCTGGTCGAGGTCATAAAGCAGACTATGTCCTGATGATTGCCGTAGGTGTTCTGATGAGCATCGCCCTAGTGATGATGTACTCGATTAGTCCAGTGCTGAGCTACAAGCTCCTAGGCTCAACCAGTCGCAACTTTTACTTCTACGGTCAACTCTTCAGTACCTCAGTGGCCGTCGTGGTCGGTATTATAGCCAGCAAGATCTACTTTCCTAACTGGAAACGCTGGTCGGTATTTCTGTTGATTGCGACCATTGTGGCCTTGGCGATCGTTATGTTTCCTGGCCTTGGCTTCACCAAGAACGGCGCCACGCGTTGGATTCGACTTGGGCCTGCGTCCTTCCAGCCAGCCGAGCTTCTTAAGCTGACAGCTGTGATTTATCTAGCAGCTTGGTTTGAGAGTCGTCGCGAGCAGATGGGTAACTGGCGTGAAGTTCTGGTACCGTTTGCGCTGATGTTCGCAGCTGCCAGCTTTGTAATTGTCATTGTTCAGCGCGATATGGGTACGATGATGGTGCTGGCGGCCTCGACGCTTGGTCTTTATTTTGTGGCCGGGGCACCTATTAAACAGTATGGCGCCTTGATCGCTGGCACGCTCACCGCTGGCGTAGTAGCTATTCTTGCCTTCCCACATCGCATGGAGCGCTTGCTAGTCTTCCTTGACCCATCTAAGGACCCGACTAACACGGGTTATCATATCAACCAAGCACTTATCGCTATTGGTTCGGGAGGTATTCTCGGGCGAGGATTGGGTCATAGTTATCAGATATACGGCTATCTTCCTGAGGCCGCCAACGACTCCATCTTTGCCGTTATCGGCGAAGAATTTGGCCTGCTTGGTGCCATTGTGATGATCGGCTTGTTTATGGTAGTTATCCAGCGTGGCCTCTTGATTGCAAAGAACGCCCCTGATAACTTTAGCCGACTCCTAGCCCTGGGTATTACCCTGTGGCTAGGCTTCCAGGCCATCATTAACATCGCTGCTATGCTTAGTTTAGTGCCCCTTACCGGTATTCCGCTGCCATTTATCAGTTACGGTGGCTCGAGCTTAATGCTATCATTAGTAGGCGTAGGCATTTTGCTTAATATTTCTAAGTACACTAATTTGGAGACTTCCCATGCGAATAGTGGTGAGCGGCGGCGGGTCCGGCGGACACATCTTACCAATCCTGGCAACGCTCGACGAACTGCGTAAGCTTGATCCAGATCTCGACGTTCTCTATATCGGCCAAGCCGGTAGCATGGAGGCCAGCGTAGCGGCAGCTCACGGGCTTAACTTTGAGGCTATTAAGGCTGGCAAACTGCGTCGTTATAGTGATGTTTCCAAGCTCCGCAGCATGACTGATGTAAGAACCATCTCATTGAACGCACGTGACATAACACGTTTAGTTCGGGGCTATCGTCGAAGCATGAGTATTTTGCGTCGCTTCAAACCTGACGTAGTCTTTGCCAAAGGTGGCTATGTAAGTCTGCCGGTTGGTTTAGCAGCTGCCACCTTGCGGATTCCGTATGTGGTCCATGAATCTGATCTTCGGGCCGGCATCTCAAATCGGACCTTGGCCAAGTGGGCCACAAAAGTTGCTGTCGGCTTCCCAGTCAAGAATTATCATGATCTGCCCAAGAATAAACTTGTATATACCGGCAGCCCGATTCGATCTGAGTTGCTCACTCTCTCGCAGGCTAAGGCTAAAAAGCATTTTGTCCTCCACGGCACAAAACCAGTCGTGCTGGTTACTGGGGGCGGCCTCGGCTCGCAATCGCTCAACGATGTTGTCGTAACCGCGTTGCCAAAACTCCTCGAAGATTATCAGATTATGCATATCACGGGCGAGAAAGATATTGAACATGTCCGCTTCCGCCTCCGAGCCTTTAGTAAGCAGGAGCTAGCTGATTATCATGTCTTCTCCTTCCTGCGCGAGGATATGCCACAAGCCCTGGTCGTCGCCGACATCGTTATCACTCGAGCTGGCGCCACGACGCTCGCCGAAGTGGCGGCTCTAGCTAAACCGACCATCGTTATTCCACATCCCAGCTTGACTGATCAAGCCATCAACGCCAAGACCTTTGCTCGAGCTGGTGCCGTGCGGAATGTGCCTCAAACCGGTTTAACACCAGCCATTCTTCTCCGAGAGCTTCATCGAATCAGCGATTCAACCAAGGAGCAAGAGCTCCTAGCCAAGGCCATTGCTGAATTTGCCAAAACCGATGCCGCCCATGAGCTGGCCGAATTAATTATTGAAACCGCAGGTGAGATCCATGGCACTGAGGAATAAACCTCGCCAGGTACGTACTGGTTATGAGGTTTACACTGCCAAGAGCAGCAACAGCCGCCGTGAGCAGCACCAAGTAAGCAAACCGCAGGCTGCTATTCAAAAGCGTCTACCACGCGTCAAAACGGGCGGTAAAGGCCTGCAGCTGGCTCTACTGGTCATCGCTGGCATCGCCGTCATCTGGGCACTAGGCAGTACACTCATCAGCTCGGTGAAAGTCACCGGTACAACGAACTTATCTAGCAAAGAAGTCGAACGTCTCATTCGATCTAACATCAGCCGAAATCCCTGGTACGCCAGCTACTTCACTGTTGGTGGATTAAAACTAAACCGAACATTAGCCGAACAAGAACCTCGTATTAAAACTGCTACAGTAAAGAAGATCTTCCCTTCAACTATTCAGGTACAGATTATCGAACGCCAGCCAGGCGTAGTTTGGGTGAGTGCAGGGG
>CAYPFI010000010.1:0-13890 GCA_964410005.1 uncultured Candidatus Saccharibacteria bacterium
TGAATCGTGATCGAAATCATTATCTTTGAGTTTTTCGATAATAGTCGACAGCCATGTACGAGCTGTTTCTTGATCTAATTTATCGATGACGATATCTTTGATTTGAGTAGGTCGAGTAAAGAAGAATTCGGTTAACTCTGGAATCTCAGCCATAAATTTGAGGCGCTCATGAATAAGGCCTAAGACTTCCTTTTTATAGGAGTCGTCATAACCCTTAGCACTGGCTGGCCAGAAGTTGGAGGTTTCTGCATATAGGTCATCTAAACTCATGTTGCGTATGTAGACACCATTGAGCCACACCAGGCGCTCAGTATCAAAGACGGCTGAACTTTTTTGGACACGTTCTAATGAGAATTTACTGATGAGTTCATCTAATGAGTAGATTTCTTGAGTACTTCCATCGCCTTCATTCCAACCTAGAGCTGCTAAGAAGTTCAGGACGGCTCCAGGAAGATAACCTTCGTCACGGAGTTCGAGGGCAGATTTGGCGCCATGGCGCTTGCTGAGTTTCTTGCCGCCACCAGGAGCGGTTACAGCTGGCAGATGAGCAAATAGTGGGATTTCCCAGCCAAAGGCTTGATAAAGAAGGATGTGTTTAGGGGTGCTTGGAATCCACTCGTCGGCTCGCAGGACGTGAGAGATTTCCATGAGGTGGTCGTCTACAACATTGGCAAATTGGTAAGTTGGGAATCCATCTGATTTTACTGCAACGAAGTCATCGAGTTCGTCGGAGTTGAATTCGATTTCGCCACGGACGACATCGTTCCAGACGACTTTTTGATCGGTTGGGACTTTAAAGCGCAGGACGTGAGGCTTGTGAATATCCTCTGGGTTGTTCAGGCAGTGGCGATCGTACTTAAAGGCCACTTTGTTAGCCTGGGCTTCTTCGCGTAGTTTTGTCAGGCGCTCGGGTGAGCACCAGCAAGGGTACATATTCCCCTTTTCGACTAATTCGGCGGCATGCTTAGCATAGATTTCTAGGCGTTCAGATTGAACATACGGTCCAAATCCTTCATCCTTGCCGCCGATACCTTCATCAGCCGGTATGCCGAGCCACTTCAAGGATTCGATAAGGTGAGCTTCAGCTTCTGGCACAAAGCGTTCACGATCAGTATCTTCGAGGCGCAAAATAAATGATCCACCTTGGTTTTTGGCGAAGAGATAATTGAAGAAAGATGATCTAATACCGCCAATATGCAAAAAGCCCGTGGGGCTGGGCGCAAAGCGGGTTCGGACTGGTTTTACAGGAGTACTCATTACCTCTACTTTACCATTTTACAGGTTAGGCAGCAAGATCGTTGACGTCCTGCTCGATCCATTCGCCACCGACTTTCCTATCGAGCGTGACGGTATTTTGGAGTTCATGAGGGTCGTAGGTGGTGTGGTAACCATTGGCCATGCTGGTTTTACTAAAGATGGCTTTACGTTCCAGAATGGCTGGATGGGTAGTCTTGGTGAGGCGGTATTCATCACCGGCACGTTCAAAGAAGAGCTCGACGACTTCTTGAGTGAGTTCAGGCTTATCGGGCAATGGCTCAGTGCGCTTCTTAAAGTTGTCGACGCCGAAGCGAGCATCTACCGCGTCACTCAGTCGCTCCCAGGCGCCATCGTTCATAGGCTCTCAGCCATTTTTACGATCTGGTCGCGGCTGAGGCTGCTATTGGCCTGAACGACGTACTGAAGACCCTTATTCACCCAGGTGGCTTGGCCATCGCCATAGAGGTAGATCTTGAGACCTTGGCTATTTATGGCTACATAGTCCTTAGTTTTGGGTGACACATATAGTTCGAGCAGTGAGGCTGAGTTCCAATCGCTTTTGCGCTGGATGACAGCAATGGACTTATCTGATGCTTTGTCGCTCTTGAGATTAAACGATACAAAACCAGTGCCATAGCTAATTGGACCATTCAGCTTGTAGCCATTTGGCGTGTAGTGCGGCAAACTGGCCACGATGCCGGCGCGTTGGCTGGCGGTGCGGATGCTTAAGTTGTTGTAATTGTTCATCCAGATGTAGCCACCCATGATGACGACCACCAAGGCTGCGGCAGCAACGCTCGCCGGGCGTTTAACGGCTTGTTTTGCTTCTTTGCGGCCAACTTCCTCGGCAGGGCTGCTGAGTTGCTTGGCCATCTCGCTGAGGGTCGGTTGTGGTTTGGCAACGATTGGTGCCGCAATCGGTGTCGGCACCGGAGCTGGGGCAGGAGCTGGCTGTGGTTTGGCAACTGGAGGGGCTGGTCTTGGGGCGACGACAAGAATAGGATCGGGCTGAGGCGTAGGTACTGGAGGTGAGGCGGGTTGTGCTACTGGTGCGATATCGGTAAACGAAGCTGGTTTGGCAACGGTTGGTGCCGCAATAACGGGCTTGGGCTCGGCAGGTTTACGGAGGTCAAGGACGCCGCC
This sequence comes from uncultured Candidatus Saccharibacteria bacterium, assembly GCA_964410005.1. Lineage (GTDB taxonomy): Bacteria > Patescibacteriota > Saccharimonadia > UBA4664 > CAYXHD01 > CAYXHD01. The sequence goes on from CAYPFI010000010.1 coordinate 2,401, forward strand.
ACTTGCTAGGGCTGATGTGGCATGGAGGCTTTGGGCGGAGACGGGCTTCTTGATCGCTGCAGGCTTAGGTTGCTCTCGGTATGTTGCGGCTGGACCACGAACATCATTCATACTAGCCACAATACTCGGGGGCGTGGCTAAGCTACCGCAGTTAGTGCAGTACTTTTTTGGTCCAATTGTTACCCAGCTGTCTTGGTCGCAAATTTGACAGGCCACATCACCCTCTTCTGATTCGACTTATGCTTATAATGTTACTCAAAAAGCGCGAGTATAGCAAATTTGGGTAGGGCTAACATTCGCTTCCAGCGACTTGGTTGTAAGATCAGGCGCCATAGCCATTCGAGGCCGATTTTTTGGATAATACGAGGTGCACGTTTGGCGCTGCCGGCGATAAAATCAAAGCTACCGCCGACGCCAATGGTTACGATGTTTCCGAGAGTTTTTTGATGTTCTTTTATCCAAAGCTCTTGAGTTGGGCTGCCATAGGCAACAAGAAGAATATCGGGCTTGGAAGAAATAATATCATTCGCAATAGTATCTTCTGGATCTGTACTGCTCGTGCCAGCAATTTTGAGCTCAGGATACTTTGCTTGCAAGTTCTCGGCTGCTTTGGCAGCCACACCCGGTTTGGCACCCAACAGATAGATACTCCACTTATGAGCTGCGGCTTGCCGAGCAAGCTCATCACATAGATCAACGCCAGTTACCCGCTCGGTTAAGCGTCGTTTTGTTAGCCAACCCACCATTAAAAGGCCTACGCCATCTGGTGTTACGATGTCAGCCCCGTCGATGGCTTCTTTGAAGTTGTTATTCTTGCGAGCAGCCATAATCAGTTCAGGGTTAACCGTAATAATATTACAGGCCTGCTTGGCCTCGATTGATTCACCAACGTAGTCGACGGCGGTCTTCATCGAAATATCATCAACTCGAATACCGAGGAATTTAAAGCTACGAGGCACGGCGTATCTCCTTTACTATGCTTGCGTCAAAGCGTTTAAGGTCGAACTTAGCCGCCTGATCGTGGCAAACTTTTGCATCCCACTTTTTACTCTCAAAGCGATCCAGGCCCTCGGCCAGACCCTTAACGGTTTGCTTCTCAAAGAATAGGCCGCTCTTGCCATCAACAATGGTCTCGGTAAGGCCACCTTTATTGAAGGCAATGACGGGTGTACCGGCAGCAACTGCTTCTAGCGGTGCGATGCCAAAGTCTTCTTCGCTAGTAAAGATGAGGCCTCTGGCCTCTTGCAGGTATTGAATCTTTTCAGCCGTACTAACACGACCCATAAAGACAATATTGTCATGTCCCTCAGCTAGTTTGTGAAGTCTTCCCCACTCCGGACCTTCGCCAACCACCATGAGCTTGCGTTTGGTGCGGATGCAGGCTTGGATGGCCAGATCAACTTTCTTATAACTCGTTAGGGTCGACAATGTGATGTAGTAACCGTGTCGATTACTCTTCTCATTCCAGAAGCTGGCGGTATCAATTACGCCTGGATAAACTACGGCGGCATTTACTTGATAGTACTTCTTGATACGTCCAGCCACCGTGTCCGAGATCGCAATCCACCTATCAACACTACGTGAGCTGTACCAGTCCCAGAGGCGCAAACGATGGGTTAGCCAACTAATGTAAGCTCGACTGATTGGGTTATGAGCACGTTCATCCAGCCATTGTGGCCAGTAGTCCCAAACATAGCGCATTGGTGAGTAGCAGTAACAAACATGTGTGGCTGAGTCCGGTACCTTCACACCCTTAGCAAATGAGTTTGATGAAGAGATCACGAGATCGTACTTGGTAAGGTCGAGATGCTCAATAGCGTGCGGTGCAAAGACAGTCAGTACACCAGTCTTGCGACGGATAAAGCTCGGGAGCTTGCCCAGCCAGCTAGTAGTAACATTGCGATCGGCGAGCTCTGGATATTTTTTCTTAGAATAGGTCAGGCAGAAAATATCGGCTTGCGGGTAGAGCTGCGCAAGTCGAATTAGTACCTTCTCCGCTCCACCTCGGGTATCACCCAGCCAGTCATGAATAATGGCTATCTTCATGACTTCTTTTCCTTGAGCGGGGCAGCTAAACAGTAACCGGCGAGTCCCCACACAATGAGGGCGGTGGCGCTATCGGCCCAGGTGTGCAAGAAGAGATTGGTGATACTGAGGCCGGCCAGGATGGCCAGGAGCGCTGCAGCTTCATCGACGACACCAAAGCGTTTGCCAAGAGCTACAAGTGTTAGGATGACCGTTGCAACAAAGAGCAGCAGCCCGACTACCCCAGTTTCGATACCTATCTGCAAGTAGCTATTCTCGGTAATAACCGGATTAGCAGTGTTCTTAGATGCCGGGCCGGCTGTTCCGAGTCCGTAGCCAGCTGGCTGAGCTTGAATTTTCTTGATGCCGGCTTCGGCATTGGTGAGTCGATGCGAATCAGAGCCATTGGTATGACCATCAACAAACTGACCGTGGAAGACGTAAAAAGTTAAATCAGTGGTCATGGCTTTAACGGGGCCACTCAGGGCATTGATGGCGAGGACTAGGGCTATTAGTGGCGCAAGAAGTGTTAGCTTCCACCAGCCCTTTAATCGAATGAACACCACGATGAAGGCGGCAACGATCGTGCCAATCCAGGCACTACGTGAGTAACTATGAAATAAGGCAAAACCAGTTAGTAGGAGTGGAATTGCGGCCAACCACTGTTTTCTTAAGACCAGCCAGAAGCTCATGATAAATGGGATGATCATAAAGCTACCAAGTTGATTGGGGCCGCTAAGTGTGGCGATAATTCTGATGGACGTTACGGCTGGGTCGACAAGATGAAATGGCAAGACAGTGGCAGCACCATAGCCAAATCGAACCAAGAAGTCAGCAGGCAGCAAGTAGACTTGGGCAACCGCGAACAGGCCAACGGCTGAACTGACAACCAGCAGTGATTTGATAAGCGTCTTCCAGCGTTCGGGGGTAAACCGAGTGGCTTGAATCGCTACAAAGAGCACCAAGAATGCCAGTGTGGTTTTGACGCCGAGCAAGACATCGTAAAAGCCAACGCTTCTGGTAATGGCTGTTACTATCAAGGCGACAATAATAAAAGCTTTGGCCGTCCAGGCGGCAGGTTGGCGGGCCACGCGCTGCTTAATTTCTTTATTAGTGAAGAAGATGCTCCAAGCGGCAATGGCGGCCAGAATGAGGCCTACTTCTTTCCAGGCCTGGAGTATGGCTTGATGACCGGTTATTTTGCCGAGGCTGATGGCTAGAAAGGCGTGCAGCGGCATAATAATTACAAGTGCTAACAAAAAGTAGAATAAGTATTTGTCGAAAATGACGGCAAAGCGCTTCATGCTTATTATTGTACCCCAGCCAGGCTGCGTTTGTAGTCCTCAATATTCTCCAGGGCAATACCGATGCCTTTTACAACACAGTGCTCGGCATCCTCGGTAACTACACAGGGTACGCCGGTAATCTTAGTAAGCATGGCATCAAGATTCTTGAGCAACGCTCCCCCTCCAGCTAGTACCATGCCGCGGTCAATAATATCACTCGATAGTTCGGGTGGGGTTTGCTCGAGCACACTGCGAATAGCCTCTACGATGTCGTTTAAGGGCTCTTGCATGGCCAGACTGAGCTCACTGACACCAATAGTGATAGTCTTTGGCAGACCAGCCACCACGTCGCGACCACGAATCTCGGCGGTTTTCTCGCCACCGACTGGCAGGGCGCTGCCAACGCGTCGCTTAATGTCTTCAGCTGTCTGGGTTCCAATTGCTAAGTTATAACGTTTGCGAATGTAATCGGTAATCGCTGTATTAAGCTGATCGCCACCAATCTTAATGCTGTTACCGGCAACTAATCCCCCAAGACTCAAAATCGCAATATCAGTACTGCCGCCACCAATAACCACCACCATGTTGCCAGCAGCTGAAGCTATGGGAATACCGGCACCAAGACTAGCGGCAATCGGCGACTTAATTAAATATGTTGCGCGGGCACCAGCGCTCAGAGCGGCATCAATAACGGCACGACGTTCGGTGCTGGTAGCGCCAGCCGGGACGGCGATCATAACGTCGGGTCGGCTGAGGCTAAAACCGCCAGCAACCTTACCAATGTAATACTTCATCATCGATTTGGCGGCCTGATAATCGGCAATAACGCCTTGGTGAATTGGCTGTGAAGCTCGAATGTTCTCAGGCGTGCGCCCTAACATGTCGCGAGCTTCGGCGCCAATGGCTACAATCTTATTTGTCTCGATATCGGTGGCTACCACACTGGGCTCATCAAAGACCACCCCTTGCTTCGGTACGTACACACGAGTGTTGGTGGTGCCTAGATCGATGGCGATGCGTTGTGATATACCAAACATACCTTATAAGTATAGCGTAAGTCGGGCGTTAGGCGTATACTAGAGGTCGATCATGAAGACATTTAAAAAGATCCTCCTCATCTGTTCGTACGTATTAGTGGCCGCAATCATCGTTGGCGGCACACTCCTGCTGGTATCTTACGGCCAGGGCCGAAGTTATGACTTTAAAACCCGCAAGTTTGTCTCGAACGGCTTGCTCATCCTCGGGACTACCCCAAGTGGCGCTCGTTTAACGATTGGCGATAAGCTAACGCGCCGCACTACTCCCTACCGCTCAACCTTCCGCGTCGGCCAGTATGATTTGAAGCTCACTAAAGAAGGCTATCGTCCCTGGTCAAAACGCATAAACGTTGTAGCTAGCGAAGTAGTGAACTTGGCCCTTATTATTATGGTGCCAGAAAAATTACAGACTAAGACGATTGCGAGCGCACTGGATGTATCGAGCATTGTTGCCAGTTCTGATCATAAGCATGTGGCGGCCATTACAGGCGGCGAAAAGCCTGGCCTTTGGCGCCTCACGGCTGATCGAGCCATAGCCGAAAAAGTTTATACTCCTGGCGAGGGTCAGCAAATTCAATCGGGTAGCCTATCTCGAGATGGTTCACATGCTCTCCTCCGCGTTCAATATTCTGACGGTGTCCGCTTACTCTATATCGACATGGGCAATGGTAACACTCAGGACCTCAGTACTGAATTTAAGGTTGCCCTTGATGATGTCCGTTTCAGTTTTAGTGACAGCAACCGTCTCTACTGGCTCAGTACTGATGGTTTACGTCGCATTGATGTGAATTCTAAAACGCTCTCGTCCGTCCTGGCTGATAATGTGGTCAACTATACCTATGATAATGATCGTGTCATCTACATCCAAAGTTCTAGTGTCGGCAAGATCATCGCCGTTATGAACGCTGACGGCGCAAACAAGAAAACGCTCGTCGAAGGTGTGGCCGAAAGCCCTAGCTACCTCTTAAGTTACGCGAGCTTCCGCGACAAGGACGACCTAGCAGTGGTACCAACCGCCAACGGACAACTTACAGTGTATGAATCGATCTACTCAGATAATGTCGTTGCTCGCACGGTAACCCGTGATGTAAACAAAGTACTTCCAAGCGATGACGGTCACTACTTTGTCTTTGCTCACAACCAGGGTTTTGGAAGTTACGACATCGGCCGAGCCAAGATCTACAATGGTCTCTATAAAGAAAAAGTCGATGCGATTAGTTGGTTCAATGGCGCGCATGTCATCGTCAATTCTGGCGACAAAACTCGCCTCGTTGAGTTTGATGGTGGCAACTCAACCGATCTCGGCATCAGCAGCCTCGGTACAGCTAGTGTTGGTATGCATGATCAGCGCCGTGTTCTCTACGTCGACGCCAAGAGTAAAAAAGTGATTGTTACTGATCTGAGGAAGTAATGGCTGAGATTAAGGCCGTAATCTTTGATATCGACGGCACACTGAGTTCGCAGAATTCTTGGACAGGGTTGACCAATGATATGGGTGCCTCGGTTGATGATCATCTGTCAATTTATAAAAGTCATCTCGATGGCGAAATTGGTCTTGATGAATCAAAAGAACAACTCCTAGCAATGTGGCAAGCAACTAGTAAGGCCACCAAGCAGCATATCAAAAGCATGTTTACAACTTGGCCGATCAGCTCTGAAGCCAAGCCACTTATCTCTTGGCTCAAGCAACAAGGTATTCTGGTATGTCTTATTACGGGCTCAATTGGATTGTACGCCCAGCATGTTGCCAACGAGCTAGGTGTTGATGATTTTTATGCTAATGCCGAACTATTCTTTGACGACACCGGAGATCTCTCAGGATTTCACTACACTGCCAATCAGGCCGAGGTAAAATCAGAGCATCTCGCCGAGTTTTGTAAGAAACATGACCTAAAACCCGAACAGTGCGCAGCCGTTGGTGATGGCGACAATGATATCGATCTCTTTAAGCTAACTGGCCATGGCATTCTTATAAGTGGAACCAAGCATGCACCCGAACTTGATGAAGCAGCCTGGAAGACCGTCGATTCACTCGATCAGATCCAGGCCATCCTAGCCTAGTATTTATTCCCCGTTGACTTGAACTTGCTCGCCTTTAAGCGCGCTGCGGATATTCTCGATCCAGGTTGTAACGGTGCCGGTGACGCCATTGTTGCTGTCGGCGCCTGGTAATGTATCCCCAACTGTTCTGAGCTTCGGTGTCTCGGCGGCAACTGCCGTACTGTTTGGCTGCGGGCTAATCTGTTTGGCGTGCAAGACCAGGCGTCGCTGACTGGTGCCTGTTGGCCAACAAGTAATGAGTGTGGCAGTGGGCTCGGCGGTTGGGGCTACAACACCGATGTCGGTTGCGAGAACTACTTTGCGATCGTATATCTGATATTCGTAGCGTGTTCCTTGATAATCGATGGTGAAGGTATCGCCGACGGCTAACTTTTCGAGCAAGACAAAGATGAACTTATAATTACCTGGCTTGTCCCAGTCATTGCTACTGTGCCCAAAGATCACCGAATTGCCCGGTTTGCCCGGCTCGGCGGTATTGCCGTAGTGTACTACTCCCGACTCGAGGGCCTTCTGGACGTTGGCTTCTACGATGCTCGGTTCAAAAACCACGGGTGTTGAGACATTGATCTTAGGAATCGTTAGAGTCGGAGTGCTTGATACTTGAGTGCTATTACTGGCAACCTGGCTGGTTTTAGGGCTCTCAAACAGGTACTTGAGCTGGTAGTAGAATATTGGAGCCTTGAAGGCAGCAAGCACCACAATAAAGACAATGGCTGCACTTAAGATTGGGCGCAATCGGCTCGGCATACTGCGCGGCTTCTCAGGTGTTTTTACTGGCTTGAGATGATCGGGGGCCTTAGCCGGCTTCGCTGGTTGAACTGGCGATTGAAGGGGGTTCTGAGCAATCGGTGTTGGGGCAGGGGCGGGCTGATTGGACGCTGGTGCATTCTCGCTCAACGGGCTCACTGACTTATGTGCTGCAATCATAGCTGCAATATCGGGTACAGGGGCTGCTTCGGGTTTTGGTTCTGGTGTCGGTGGAGGGGTCGGTGCAGGAGCTGGCACGGACGCGGGAGGTGGTACAGGTGCAGGGGTAGGAGCAGGAACAGGCATAGGCACCGCCGCTTCTTCGATCGGAGCTAGTGGATCAGCTTCGGCCTGTTGGAAGGCTTGAGCAACAGGTGTAACAGGAGTAGTAGGGTTCTGTAATGCGGTAAGCGAGAAACCGGTTACTGGCGTTTGAACAGGTGCAGGTGTCGGTTGGGGTGCTGGAGTTGGAATCGGTGTGACTGGCTGTGGAGTAGGTGCCACATATCCTGGCGTCTCCATGGCAGCTTCAATCTTGGCGAGTCGATCGCGGGCAGCAGAAAGTCCGGCCTGATAAGCTTGTTCACCTTCAGGATGGGCTATATAGGGGTCGGTTGTGTCGGCCATGCTTTACAAGTGCTCACCTTTTACCATATTATTATACAGTTCTCACTTGGTACTTGCCAGAGGACATAATGTGCCGCGGTGGCGGAATTGGTAGACGCGTCGGACTCAAAATCCGATTCTGGTTTACAGAGTGTGGGTTCGATTCCCACCCGCGGCACCATTTATAACTTACTTAATTCCTCTTTTATTCCAGATTGTAGACGTTGATTAGCAGATGCTGCTTCGGTGATATGGGCGGCGGCTTGGAGGGCTTCAAATGGGGTGCTCTGATTTTGCAACCAAAATAGACCCAGCAGACCTGTTATGGCGCCGTTATCATCTGGGTGAACCTCGATCTTGAGGATCCCGACCTGCCCACCTACTGAATATATGAGGGAGTCCTTGGTGGTTAGAATAAGTACTGGTTTATACTCCATGGAAACAGCTTTAGTAATCTCGATAAGGGCTTCATTGGTCATATTGAGCGGAATCGTGGTATCTACAGCCAGCTTGGCTGCCAGCTTCAGGAGTTGTTTTTGACTCAGAAAGATCATCAGGTTAGATCTGTTAGCCCACTCCCCGATTTCGTTCATCAGCTGTTCAGTGCTGTTTGAAGGAATAATAACCGATGCGCGTGTTTCGGCAATAACTCGTTGCATCGCCAGAGTCGTTTCGCTGTTGTTGCTCAGATCAGGACCAATGCTTATAAGATCAGATTCGTTAGCCAGGTAGACGAGCTGGGCGACGGCATCGCGAGCAATCGAGCCCGAAGGGTTACTGGGCACGAGCGTGATGCCTTCTAGGCTGCCTACGAGCTTGCTCAGCTTGTCGGGTAGTGCCAGGTGGCATTCTGCCGCTCCGGCCACATCAAAGCCTACAAAGGCCTTCTGCAGGTCCGCAAAGCCATCCCTATGCCCGCCGGCCAGGAGGATTCGACCGGTTCGGCGGGTTGGGCGACTCCAAAGTATATCTTGATAACTCATACGTACATGATAGCTCTTTTTAGGCATGTATATCAAAATGATATCTTTTTGATATACGGACATATAAAACATTGCAGTGCCCTAATCACTTGTCAAAAGTGTCAGAATTTGCTAACATTAGGGCTTCGTTGTTCGCGCTCAGGCGTACCCAGCGAATCTGTCAGAGTTCCCCAGAAAGGCATACATGCCCCGTCCAACCAAGTGGCTGTTCACCGCAGCAGTCCTCTCCCTCCAGCTCCTTCGTGACGTCTCTCAGGGCGGCGCCGTCCACAACGCTCGCGCCGCGAGCCACCGCCCCAACACCCACGATCGACAGGTGCGCCGCCTGCGCTCCAACCTCACCGTCTAGGGCATTCCGTGCCCTGGCCACAAGTTCCGCTCCCCCCGAGCGTCGTGCCCGGACTCCTCTCAGCGTCGAGAAGAGTCCGGGCACTCGGACTTTTCGGCCTATGTTTGGTATTATAGGAGTCTATGGCAGACACTGTTACCTACCAACTTTCTCAAGACCAGGCCGCCGCGTTGCAGGCCATCGGTGCTTGGTACAAAGGCAAAACCGCACCATTCCTGACCCTTGGTGGCTACGCCGGTACCGGCAAAACCACCCTTATCGCCTACTTGCGCAAAGCCCTGCAAGATTATGAAGAAAAAACTACCGTAGCGTTCTGTGCCTTTACGGGCAAAGCCGCCCGCGTACTAGAGGATCGCCTCAAAGTCCATAAAGTTGTGCGTGGCGCCGACAATGTCTCAACCATTCACTCACTTATCTATACCGCTCAACTGGATGATCATGGTGCGGTGACGAGTTGGCAGCTTAAAGACAAGCTCGATTATGATCTGATCATTGTTGATGAGGCCAGTATGATCGACGAAAATATCTGGAATGATCTCCTCAGCTTTAACGTGCCCATCCTGGCTGTTGGTGATCACGGACAACTGCCGCCGGTTGGATCAAGCTTTAACCTTATGGGAGACCCGCAACTTCGACTCGATAGAATTTTCCGCCAGGAGGCTGGTAGCGCCATCATTGAGGTTGCAACCTTGGCGCGCATGAACGGCTTTATTCCTGTTGGCGAATATGGTCCTGGAGTTCGCAAGCTGGATCGACGTGATGACGAGACGAACGTAATCGTCCAGGAAATTCTTGAGAATTATAACAACGAGACCTTGTTGCTCTGCGGTTACAACAATACGCGTCACAAACTTAATCAGGCGGTGCGTCAGTATCGTGATGTAGAGTCCATTTTGCCGCAAAATGGTGATCGCGTGGTGTGCTTGCGCAATAATCGAACGAGTAAGGTGTACAACGGTATGACTGGCACGATTAATAATTTGATGGATGCCCTCGATGACAAAGAAGAGCTATTCTGGATGGCTGAGATCGCCCTGGACAACGAAGATTATCGCTATTACGGGCACATCTTACGCGAAACCTTTGGCGCTCAGCCGCCCGAAGGTCGACTGCCCATGTCACCGGATACCACCCCGCCTGATCTGTTTGATTTTGGCTATGCGCTGACGGTTCATAAGGCTCAGGGCTCACAATCGCCAAAGGTGGTTATCTTTGAAGAGCGCTTTAGTAAGATGACCGACGATGACTACAAACGTTGGCTATACACAGCTGTGACACGTGCCGAGACGGAGCTGATTATTATTGGCTCAGCCTCGTGATACAATAGAGAAAATTAAGCAAAAAGAGGGACACCTATATGGACGAAAAAACCATTGATGCAATTCACCGTTTGATGACCGAAATTACCGAAACTAAGCAAAAAGCTAAGACGGTAAAAGAAAATCTTAAAGATGTGCTCGAGCAAAACGACGAGTATCGGGCCATGGAAGATGATCTTAAGGAGCTAACCACAAAGCGCGCCGCTGCTAAAAAAGTGCTCCAGGCTGATAAGGATTACCAGATGGTGTCCTCAGAACTCGAAGAGCTCAAGTTCAAACTCAAAGACCTCCAAGAAATCCTCAGTCATCACCTCGTTACTTACTATGATGAGAGCAAGAAACTCCAGCTAAAAGACTCTGAAGGCGAAACTCGCCCGGTAATTCTCTCGGCCAAGATCGGCAAGCCCGAAGCCGACATGGGCGAATAACTACTTTGCGTCGTTGGTTTGTTTAATCTTTGATGAGTCGTTAACCGTGCAACCGGCCCATAGCCCACGATTATTGGCACGAGCATCTGCTTCAAGCGCACGAAACTCATCCATCTTAGTAAATGGGAACACCGTATAGGCAAAAGCGTAGCCATCGCGAATAAGCTTGGCGTTAATCAGTTCATCGCCGACATATACATATCTGAGTAATCGTTTGTATTTATCTCTATCGCTGTCGTTCGGGTCAGATTCAAGTCGAACCTGCTTATTGAGTAATAATTCTCGAGTTTTATCCGAAGCCCGCTGACCAAAACATTGCACGGCTTTTCGCGGGTCGTGGGTCTCGGGCGTATCCATGCCAATAAAACGGACAGTCTCAGTCTTGTCTCCCATCTTAACCTTAATCGTGTCGCCGTCGACGGTAGAGACCACGGTATAATCACTAGCGGCTACTTGTGGTGCGCTTTGGACAGCTTGCTGCACGGGTTCTCGAAAATAATAGGTTAGCCCAATAGTGAGTAAGCCCAGAGCCAGTTTGAGTAATCGTTTCTGTACGGTTTTTGTTCGCATGTACCCATCATATGATATGATAGAAACAAGTTCAAGGGGGTTCTGTTATGCAAGATAGTTTCAAAGATAGTAATAACGA
>CAYPFI010000011.1:0-13160 GCA_964410005.1 uncultured Candidatus Saccharibacteria bacterium
TCAGCAGGCTACTCAAGCTAAACCAAGCCAACCTACTCAGCAGCCAGACAAGAAAAAAGATAATAAGCAAGATCAACCGACCGTATCTGCCATTCAGCAACAACTTGCCACCAGTACCGGCACGCAAAAGCGCTATTATCTACTCGATACGCCCAATGACACCTATTATAACGCGGCCTGGTACTTACAAAACGTAAACGCGCCGGCCGCATGGGAGATAACCAACAGTAGTAGCAATGCCACCATTGCTGTCATAGACAGCGGCTTCGCACTCGCTCATCAAGACTTAAGTGCACGCTGGGCCATCAATCCAGGTGAATCAGGCGATGGCAAGGAGTCTAATAGTGTCGATGATGACGACAATGGCTATGTTGATGATTACCGCGGCTGGGATTTTGTAGATAATGACAATCAACCCCAGGCAGGAACACTCAATACCGGTGGAGCAGGGGTAGCTCACGGCACGCAGACATCGGGCTTAAGCGGCGCTACATCAGGTAATGGGCTTGGTATTGCCACGATTAGTCGAAACCCAAAGCTCTTGCCTCTGCAAGTTATGGATGACAATGGTAACGGATTTAGCGATGATGTAGCCGGCGCCATATACTATGCCGTTGATCGTGGTGCAGACGTCATTAATATGAGCCTTGGCACCAATGGCGATGACCCAGCTGTTCGCAATGCCGTCGATTATGCTTTTACTCATAATGTAGTGGTAGTCGCAGCAGCCGGTAATTGTGGATCTGGCGGCAGTGGTCCATGCAGTGGCCAGCCGACCGGCTATGTGACATTCCCGGCAAACTACAATCGTGTCATTGCAGTGGGCGCTAGTGATAGTAGCAACAACCGAGCTAGCTTTAGTAGCTACGGCGAACGCCTCGATATAATGGCCCCTGGTTCTGGAACACTCATCTCTACGAGCTGGTCGGCCGGTAATGGCACTGGTCTCTATGCTAGCACGCTTAATGGCACATCCTATGCTTCGCCGATTGTTGCCAGTTCAGCTGCTTTAATTCGGTCAATTCGTCCCGAGACATCCATCGATGATGTACGAGCCTTACTGATGGGCAGCGCCAAGAAGCTCAGTCCTATGAGCGGTGCCTTTTACACCCAAACCTATGGCCACGGGCTCCTCGATGTAGGTAAGGCCCTTAAGATCGCTGATGAGCTCAATACATCTGGTGAATCTGAACCATCCTTACAACAAACTGGCGGACCAGCTTCAGAGCACATCTACACCTCGAGTGACACACTATCGTCGGGCTGTAATGCCACGGCCCTCACCTGGTGTACTGGCTGGCTACGCAATGACAGCACCAACTACGAGCGGTTCCTTCCTTACGCCAAGACATCGGGCGCTGGTACTACTGGTTGGAGCTTTGGTGCGGCCGCTCTTAATAAGGGTGAATGGACGACACGAGCCCGCCAAGGTGATATAGTTTCAACAATTCCATACCTTTTACTTAAGAAATAGGAGACCACCATGACCGATGTAACCATGACATTAGAAGAAGCCCGCAAAGTCCATCGTAATTTTCAGTTACTAGCAATTGGCACGATAGGGATTATTGCCATTGGATCAGTAGTTATGCATTATCTTGAAAAACTTTCGTGGATTAATGCCTTCTACTTCTCGGTAGTATCACTCACTACGGTAGGCTATGGCGACATCGTGCCTAAGACAGACTCTGGAAAACTCTTTGTAAGCTTTTATTTGATGGCAGGTGTAGGTATTATCGCAACCTTCGCCACCAATCTTATTCGGGGTAGTCGAGCCAGGCATATTGTCCACAAAGCCGAAAGAAACTCTTGACGCTGCAAGAGAGCAAGGGAGTACAATAAAGGTACCGCTGTGAGGTGGTATCAGCCGAGTGTAAAAACCGGCCGCACAGAGAGCCCCTATGGGTTCTCTGCTTTTGTTATGAATTTTGTTTCGGTTTATTTATAACGGTGAACATCAGCACGATAAGTGCCAGGTTCTTAATAATGTATTGACCCTCAAGGGTTGGAATCATAAAGAACTGCCAAGCCATGCCTGGTACCAGGAGGAGCGGCGAGCAGACTACGGCCATGTGCAGCAAGGCCAAAACTACGGCGAAACGGGTAAGTTTAGATATCAGAAACATCAGACCTATAAGACACTCGATAATGGCCAATGTGGTAAACGCCACCCCAAAGAAGCGGGCGCCAATAGTATTGGTAGTGAGGGCTTGAGCCAGGGGGCTGGCTTGACTGAGTCCGATTAGCTTAACGGCGCCAAACCAGAAGTAGATAGCAAATAGGGCAAAGCGAGCTAGTGGCTTTGGATCGACTGATTCAACTTTTTCGAAGGCTTTATTTAGCATAAACGTGTTCCCTGTGCAATTAGATAGTACACAAAATGTTGACAAAGTGCCAGCACAGTCGTACGTTAAAGAAGTAAGAGAATTAATGTTTGGGGGTCTTTATGGCAGTACAAAATAATAACGAAGTAACCGGCTGGACCGGTTGGATCTACTTTGCAGGTCTATTAATGATCTTGCGTGGTCTCTCAGGAGCTTTCCTGGGCCTGACAGCACTGATTAACAAGCAATATCTGCTGGTTAATGGTCCTAACGCCGTAGTACTAGCAACAACCAATGCTCAAACCTGGGGCTGGGTGCACTTAGCACTGGGCGTACTGGTTTTGGCAGCTGGCTTTAGCGTCATGCACGGTAGCCGCTGGGCTCGCGTCTTGGCAGTCGTCTTTGCCAGTATGGCATTCCTGGCTAACCTAGCCTTCATCGCCGTCTTCCCAGTATGGGCAATCGTAGCCATGGTGGTCGACGTTCTCGTGATCTACGCTTTAGTAGTACACGGTAACTAAGTCGCCTAGTTCAAAACAGTTAAATGTTTCATATTTCCCGGGTTTCGGCCCGGGTTTATGCTACAATTTTAATAATGAAGAGTAAGTGGACCGTTATAGGCATATTAGCCATCACCCAATTTGTGATGATTCTTGATAGTACCGTCATGAATGTCTCCATCTCAACAGTGGCTCACGATCTGGGGACGACGATTAGTGGCATGCAGATGGCAATAACATTTTATGCCTTAACAATGGCAGCTCTTATGTTGACAGGTGGAAAATTGGGCGATATTTGGGGGCGAAAAAAGGCTTTCGTGATTGGATCAATCGTTTATGGCGTCGGGTCTTTTATCACAGCTTTTAGCCCCAACCTGCCAACCCTTTTGTTCGGCTGGTCACTCATAGAGGGCCTAGGCGCTATATTGGTTATTCCAGCCATTGCCGCTTTAGCTGCTATAAATTACAAGGGCAAAGATAGAGTAGTGGCCTTCTCGATCCTAGGCGCAATCACTGGACTGGCAGCTGCCCTGGGACCAATCATAGGTGGCTACGTAACTACCTATCTGTCATGGCGCTATGTGTTTATTGCAGAAACGGTAATTATGATAGGAGTGCTGTTGGTTTCTAAGTATATAATGGACCAAAAACTTACCAAAAAGACTACTTTAGACATTCCGAGCGTACTACTTTCGGCCAGCGGTATGAGCCTACTAGTGTTCGGGGTGCTTCAGAGCAAAACCTGGGGCTGGATAGCTCCTAAGGCGACCCCCATGATCGGCGACCAGGCAGTTGCGCCCTTTGGTATATCTATCGTAGCCTTTTTAATTCTCACTGGTGTAATGGTTCTAAAGTTGTTTATTTCGCGACAACGTGACCTAGAAGCTGCAGGTAAAGACGGTCTCGTGAAGATGTCGATGCTCAATATTAAGGCTTTACGCTCGGGCCTGAATGTCTTTTTTTCGCAGTACTTTATTATTGCAGCCCTCTTCTTTGTGGTACCTGTCTACCTCCAAACAATCCTCGGACTCGACGCCTTGCAGACCGGTATAAAGCTAGTGCCCCTCTCTATAGGCCTGATTATCTTTTCGGTTATCGGCTCTAAGCAATCAGTTAAGCACTCTGCCCGATCAATTTCGCGTGTTGGCCAAATTGCTATGGCTTTAGGATCACTCTTTATTATTGGATCGATTGAACCCGAACTACGCAACCTCATGTTCAAAGCCGGGATGTTTACGATTGGCGCTGGATTTGGACTGTTGGCATCGCAGCTGGGCAATGTTAATATGTCGGCTGTTAGCAAAGATGATACTGCCGAAGTTGGTGGCCTGCAGGGCACTTTCCAGAACCTGGGGACATCCTTTGGTACAGCCCTGGTCGGTTCAATTTTTATGATGGCCCTGGCCTCCGGCTTCAATAATGCCGTGCAAGCTAGTGCTAACGTACCAGACAGCACTAAGGTCCAGATCGAACAAAGCACCAGCACAGGCGTGGCCATTGTGTCGACATCTCAGGCGACCCAAATCCTTGAGTCCAAGGGCCTCAATCAGGCTACAACTCAAGAAGTTGTGAACCTGTACCAAGATTCGCAAGTCGAAGCTCTCAAACAAGGCATGTTCTTTGTGTTTGCCATGGCAATGATCGCCTTGATGCTATCTAAGGATTTACCCCACACCATTAAAGCGGAGTAATTGATGTTTAAACGAAATAAGAAAATAATGAATACCAACAAAAAGACCTTGCTTCAGCGTTTTAGTCTATTCTTCTTTGATCATCCACGAACCACGTTAGTCGGCTGGGTAGCTATTATCTCATTTGGGTTCTTGAGCTATAGTGTGCTCTTGCAACGCCAGGGATTCCCAAGTATTAATCTGCCGTTCAGTACGATTACTGGTGTCTATTTTGTAGGTGATCAAGCCAAGGTCGACAAAGACGTCGCCCTGCCGGCTTCTAAGGCAATCCTGGCATTACCGGACGTCAAGACCGTTAATGCTACTTCTGGGGCCAACTTTGTGGCTTTACAGATCGAGTACAAAGAGGGCACAGATTCCAAGGCAGGTTCTGCTGAAGCCCAGAAAGCCGTTGAAGCACTTAACTTACCGGAAAGTGCCAGGCTCAAATTCCAAGCCATCGACTTTAGTAAGTACGATAACAAATATGACTTGCTCGTATCCGTCTATGGGCCCGAAGCTAGCAGCAGCTCAGACCTCCAAACCCAGGCAGCCACCGTTGCTGCGAATCTCCAAGGCGCCGCGCACGTAAAGACCGCCACAGTTGAGCCACAGACCGAGACAGCTATAAACCCCATAACTGGCCAGCCCACTACGCAAGTAACGTCATTTGATCGAACTGCTGTTATGCAAGATGGCAAACTGGTGTTTAAGAAGTCGGTTACGGTTGGCGTAACAACCGATGCCGATACTGATGTGCTCAAGCTCTACGATTCGGTTAATGACACCCTAAAAAAGACTGATGGCAACATCAACGCCGTCGTCTCCGGCAGCACCGCCGAAAGTGTCCGCGAGCAAGTCAACAGCCTGCAATCTAACCTCATGGAAGGTCTGATTATTGTAGCCGTTATAAGCCTTCTGCTGATCTCCTGGAGAGCTGGTATTGCCACCTCACTCAGTATGGCGACTGTCCTGCTAGCCACTATTGGCAGCCTCAAGCTCTTTGGGTACAGCTTAAATACTATTACCCTGTTTGCGCTCATTCTTTCGCTCGCCTTGATAGTCGACGACACCACTATTGTGGCCGAGGCTATCGATGCCGGCCAGGAAGAGGGCCTCAGCAAGCGCGAGACCGTAGCCCTGGCTATTAAACGTGTGGCTCGCGCCAGTACCACCGGTACGCTCGTTACGATGCTAGCCTTTGCACCGATGCTGTTTATTGATGGTATTCTGGGCGGCTTCATCCGAGCTTTGCCAATCACTATTATTGCGAGCCTGGCATTCTCACTCCTGATATCGCTCACGTTCATCCCGTTCTTGGCTCGCTGGATCATCCTGCCAAATAAGAAAAAAGGCGATAAAGTTGGTAAGATGCACTCGAGTAATCCAGTGATTCGCGCTGAGCATTTTGTGAGCGATGGGCTGTCAAAGATCATCACCTGGACCCGTCCTAAGAGAAAACGCAAGATCGGTATGGCCCTGGCTGCCATGGCATTGAGTTTAGTTGCACTGTTTGGGAGCTTCTACTACTTTGGTAAGCTTAAGTTTGATATTTTCCCCGCTGGCAAAGATGGCAATGAGATGACCGTTTCGATTAGCTTTAAGCCAGGAACGCCCATAACGGTGGCTGAAGCTACCACCGATAAGGCTAATGTCATCATTGCCAATACCGTAGGCGATACCGTACAACAGATTAGCTACACGAATATGGCGACCAGCAGCAATGCTACCGCTCAAGTATCACTGGTCCCTTATCAGGACCGTGAAGCTACTGCACCAGAGATTCAAGAAAAGTTAACCAAGGCATTAACTGGTTTTGATCAAAATGCCACCCTCAAAGTCACCGTCAGTGGTGCCGGTGGCCCAACCGAAGATCAGCCGTTTAAGGTACAGATCAATACAACCGATGCCGCTAAAGCAGCTGCTCTGTCCAAAGAGCTCATTGCCTACATGCAAAGCGCCGAGCTGAAGCGTTCTAATGGCACTACCGCCAAGTTCACGAACCCACAGACTTCAGGCAATGTGACCGTTACTCGCAAAAACGGTATACAAATCTTTGAAGTTAGTGCTGGCTTTAATGCCGATGACACCTCGGCCCTAGTCAACATCGGCCAAAGTGCCGTCGAGAAGGAGTTTGCAAGCCAAAAAGACATCCTGAAGTTCGACTTCGGCAATGAGAGCAACAACCAAGATTCCTTTAAATCGATGCTCCTGGCCTTCCCGGTACTCATCGTGGTCATGCTCATACTCTTAATCATCCAGTTCCGCAGCTTGATTCAACCACTGCTCATCCTGTTGGCCATTCCGTTCAGCTTCCTGGGTGTGGCGTTCGGGCTACACCTAACCAACAACCCACTCAGCTTCTTTGTAATGATTGGTTTCTTTGCCTTAATTGGTATCGCGGTAAATAACACCATAATGCTCGTCGACTACGCCAACCAGTCACTTAAAGAGGGGAATGGGCACATTGAGGCTATTGCCAGCGCCGTCAGGCATCGCTTCCGCCCGCTGCTGACCACGAGCCTGATTAGTATCGTAGCGCTCACACCACTAGCCTACAACGATCCGTTCTGGCAGAGTCTGGCCGTCACCCTGATCTTTGGCCTGATGAGCAGTACCTTCCTGGTAATTACCGTCTTCCCATACTTCTGGCTGATTGCCGAGTGGTTACGCATAAAAGCCCGCAATGGCTGGCGCCGACTACGCCGCAAAAACAAGAAGTAGAGATACTTCGTACTAAAAAAGCCGGGGACTATGCCTCGGCTTTTTTAGTAAATACTATTATTTTTAATAGTATTTGTTTGAACTAGGACTGAAGCTCCTGAAGTTCTACTTCGTGCTTGGTCATCTTGAGCGTGAGGTAGCTAATCAATGACTGAACGGCCGTAGCCAAGATCAGATACATCATGATAGCAAATAGGGCCGAGGCGCTAAAGTAGCCTGTTTCGCTAATTTGGTGCACTGGGAAGATGCCACGGAAGGGTTGCAGGAACTCAGCAGCTACCTTGTAGACAAACTCTACAAATGGCACAGTGGCGTTGGCACTAAAGAGTAGCAGTACAAAACCCAGCCCTAAAAAGATACTGGCGATTAAGGCGTAGGCGTACACCACGTACGAGACGCCCCGGAAGATTTTAATTGATACTAATGTTCCATCGCTTGGTTTCTGTGACTTAGCCATGACGTTTCTCCTTAAAACTTATTACAGACCTAAAATTTGCTTTTTCTTGGCGTCAAACTCTTCTTGGGTAAGGATTCCTTGATCCTTGAGGCTTGCAAGCTGTTGCAACTCAGCAATTTGAGCATTCGTGTCATCTACGACTGGTGCAGCGGCTACAGGAACTTGTTGTTGCTCCTCTGCGGCCCAACGGCCAGCCTGACGTCGGCTTACATTGTTTGACACATGTGTGGCGGTACCAGCAATAACAGCAGTACGGGCCATTCCTCGTAGTAATCCAGGCATTATTCGTCCTCCTTATCTAATTCTAGGGCTGCGTCTGGATGGATGCGGCCTTCTGCAACCAGCACACCATTAGCGGCAATCAAGGCAGCTTTAAGTGGCTTGGCCCAGAGCTGTTCAACCACCAGTAGTCCAGCGGTAGTGTTGTTTTCGAGCAAGTCGGCTACTTCGGCGATATCCGCTTCGTCAACAACATCGCTGGCAACGAGGTTGCTATCAGTAATGCTAAAGGCAGCTACTTCACCTTGGCCATCCTTAGTGATGCCCGACATAGCAACTAAACCGATGGCGCCAGATTCTACGGCATCACCTACGGCCTTTAATATGCTTCCGTCAAATTCGTTGCCCTCAAAACCGACAACAATATAATCGATAGGTCCTCTCATATGGTCTCCTTAACTTAAGCTACTGGCGTAGCGTTACGTGGTGCTACTAAATATGCAATAAGCAAAGATAGTGGGAAGAACACGAGACTTAGGATAAAGAATCCTAAAAAGCTGTGTCCCTTGCGGGCTGCAACGCGAGCTGGCCAGAAAGCAATAGCGATCCAGATCAGCGACACGAAGAGCCAGTAAAATGCTGAAAATACGTTCATACCATGACTCCGTCGGTTAATTATTACTTATACTATCTCACAAATTGGTGCAATATGGTATGTTACAATTATTTCAATAAGGAGTTAGCATGGCCAAAAATGATATTGTTATTGAAGCAAAAAATCTCAAAAAGTCTTACGGAAAAACGAATGTATTAAAAGGAATTAGCCTGCAAGTAGAACGTGGCACGATGCTGGCACTGCTCGGACCAAACGGCGCAGGCAAGACAACAACCGTGCGCATCTTAAGTACCCTACTCAACTTTGATGGCGGCGAGGCAACCATTGAAGGTCACAATGTCGTTACAGATGCCGACAAAGTCCGCAGCGTCATTGGGCTAACTGGTCAATCAGCTGCGGTTGACGAACTGCTAACTGGTCGTGAAAACCTCATCATGATGGGTCGTCTCTACCGACTGACCAAAAAAAGCGCCAAGGCCCGGGCCGAAGAACTCTTGAAAAGCTTTGATCTGGTTGATGCTGCTGATCGCCCAGCCAAGACCTATTCAGGCGGTATGCGTCGCCGTTTGGATTTGGCCGTAAGTCTCATTGCTACTCCTCCTGTAATCTTCCTCGATGAACCAACCACCGGGCTTGATCCGCGCTCTCGCCAAGCCATGTGGGACATCATAAAGAATTTACTTGCTCAAGGCACCACCATCCTGCTAACTACACAGTATCTTGAAGAAGCCGACCAGTTAGCCGATCAAATCATTGTCATTGACGGCGGAAAAGTTATTGCCGAAGGCACTGCCAAGCAGCTTAAGAGCAAACTCGGTGCTGATCGCCTAGAAGTCTCCTTTAAGACTCCAGAGCTGCTTGCCCAGGCGGTTAAAGCTCTAGGTAAGGTTGTTGCTGATACCGACGACAAGGAATATACCGTCAGCATCATAGTAAAAGACACGAACAAGGACGTGAAGCATGTACTCGACGTGCTCAGCAAAAAGAAGATTGCCGTCGACTCACTCGCCGTTCACAAGCCAACACTTGATGATGTCTTCATCTCGCTCACCGGAAGACCCAAGAAATCCCCAAAGAAAGCCCAAAAGAAGCCAACTTCCAAGAAAGGAGCTAAATAATGGCTACCGAACTCGTATTTAGCAAACAACCAAAATTCATGCTTTCGCTCATCGATCAGCTGCTCATGATTAAGCGTAGTAGCACTCATATCTTACGTAACTCCGATCAACTCCTCGGAACCTTCTTCCAGCCAATCATGTTCCTGGTCTTGTTTTCTTCTGTGTTTGGCGGATCGATTGGCCAAGCACTACCTGCGGGCATCACGTACATTAACTTCTTGATGGCCGGTATTATCGTCCAGACGGTCGCTTTTGGCTCGACGACCACCGCCTTGGCCGTTTGTAGTGATATGCAGAAGGGTATTGTTGATCGCTTCCGTTCACTCCCTATGAGCAATATTGCAGTACTGAATGGCCATGTTGTATCTGATCTGTTCCGTAATACCATCTCAACCGTCGTCATGATTCTCGCCGGTTTGGTTATTGGGTTCCGCTCGAGTGCCAATGTCTTTGAATGGCTGGCGATTGCCGGAATTCTGCTATTGTTCACCTTCGCGTTCTCATGGCTGGCAGCCATCATCGGTGTCTATTCCAAGAGTGTCGAGGCCGTACAGTGGCTCACCTTTGTCATCATCTTCCCACTAACCTTTGCCAGTAGTGCCTTTGTGCCGACTCAAGGTATGAATAAGTACCTCAAGGCCTTTGCCGAGAATCAACCTATCACCCAAGTAGTAAATGCCGTGCGTTCACTCATGCTTGATGACCCAAGATTCCCCATTGGTAGCTATGGTATCAAGGCTATCGGGTGGAGCTTACTCATTCTTGTTATTGCAGTGCCTATTGCCGTCAGTCTCTACAACCGCAAGACCTCGAACTAAGGATACCAAAAAACCACCTTATCGGTATGACGAGGTGGTTTTTTGGTACGTATCGAGTACTTAGACGTGTTTAGCGCCGGTGTACTGAGCTTCACCAAAGGCGAGCATCAGGCTACCGATGTAAGGGAACAGAATCAGGCCAAAGATGGCAAAAGCCGTTCCTTTGCCAAAGTGCTTGGCGAGATCGAGTGCTAGCATAATGCCAACAACAATGTTTACGAACGGAACAAACAGTGCCAGCATCCACCAGCCGTTACGGCCAGCGATACGAAAGAGGGTGTAGAGGTTATAGAATGGAATCAGAATCTTCCAGCCTTGTTCTCCAGCTTTTTCAAATACTTTCCAGCCTGCCACAATACCAATAACGACTAGGACTAGGTAAAGAAACCCTACTGCAGGTGGAACTGAATAATTTGTTGTTGTTACGACCACTGTGCTCATCACACACTCCTTATTAATATGTTTATCGTAACACATTTTTGAGCGTAGTGTAGATTATCTCGCTGCGAAGCCATATTGTACCGAGTAAGCTTGGTTACATCGGGGGAGTACAAAGAAATAAGAAGGAGAATGCCATGAAGCATCGACGACTTGTTTATATAATGAGTGCAGTACTAGCAATGTTTATAATCGCCCCAAGAACTGCTTTGGCGGAAGAGGACACACCAGCAGACGCCCCATACCAAGAAACAATGGATATGACAGTTGATACCACGGTCGAGCCAGCTGACGCCATCCCTGATGAGGCAACTCCGACGCTGCCATCAGTCCACAATTCGCCAATGACTCCTAGCGAGCCAACTCTTGATCCGGTAGTCTCCACAAAAGACTCGAGAGAAGTAGTAGAGATGACAGCGAGCTCTGAAACCACCCAAACGACCGCTGTAGTTGTGTCAAAGCATCGAGTTTCGCCCGCAGCTATAACGGCCAGCTTAACGATGCGATCAATCCAAAACTCACCCATATGGTCAAAGTAGTAGCTTGATGACGTGGTGCGCTATACTATAACCATTAAGCAGGGATACACTATGATTTCCGCACTATTTATTAACTGTTCATTACAACAAAACAAAGAAGATTCACACACCCAAAAGCTTATCGACAAGGTTGTCGGTATCATGGAGACTGAAGGCGTAGCCGTCGAGCAAATCTACGCTCGCGAGCATACTATTGCCACCGGCATGATCAAGGACGGCACTGAAGAAGGTCTGATTGATGATTGGCCAGCTATTCAAGATAAGATTATGGCAGCCGACATCTTAGTTATTGGTTCGCCAATCTGGTTGGGTGTAAAATCAAGTGTTGCGACTCAAGTTATTGAGCGTATGTACGCATATAGTGGCGATACCAACGATAAGGGGCAGTACCTCTACTACGGCAAGGCTGGCGGCTGTATTATCACTGGTAACGAGGATGGTATTAAGCACTGCGCCATGGATCTCTTATATGCCTTACAACACATCGGCTACATGGTTCCACCGCAAGCCGACTGTGGCTGGATTGGCGAAGCCGGACCTGGTCCAAGCTATGGCGACAAACAAGAAGGTACCGATGTGCCAATGGGATTTGATAACGACTTTACCAATCGTAACGCCACGTTCATGGCCTGGAACCTCATGCACACGGCAAAAATGCTGAAAGAAAATGGTGGGCTACCCGCCAAAGGTAACACTACCAAAGACTGGGAGCACGTTACCAACGCCAAGCATCAAAATCCAGAATACCGCTAACGAGTGCGCTAGGCGATCTTAGTCTTAGGATTAACTTTCTTCATCAGCGCCGGGAAGGGATAGATAACCACGAGCATGCCGATAGTAATACCAATGATGTTATAGAACACCCGCTGCAAAATAGTTGTTGGTCCAAGAGCCAGGTCATTAGCGCTGTAAAGAATCAATATGGTAGCCGTATAGAACAGGGGAATCATACCGAGCTTAGTCTTCTTAAATAATCCGTTGAGGATACCAAAAGCCGCACCAATCCAAACTAAATGAGTAATGTCGGTCACAAATCCTAAAGCAATGGCTGCCAGCAGAGCGCCGCCTACGGTGCCAGCAAATCGAGCCCAGGCACGTAACTTAGAAATTTTATTCTCGTAACGAACCACATTACCAACGGCACTTGGTGCCCAACCGAGCTTCGCAAAACCAAACATATACGAAATAGCTAGGGCGATTGAAGCACCAATACCCATACGGAAGCCCTGCTCAGCTAATTCCTCGTTTGGTCGATTAGGATCAACGGCTGGCGGATCAATACCCTTCCAAAATGGCAAAAGAGAGATCAATCCGCACCAAGCCAAAACCAGGGCAAAGACGACAAAGTTTTTGCTGGCTTTTTCTGGTGAGCCAGTATTAAGACCAGCCGTGTAAACCATCACCAGTGTCAAGGCGAGAGCCCCTCCCATATGCCAACCACTCAAGAAACTCAAGTTTACACAAACCAAGAAAGTAAAAATTACTGCCAACCATGGGTTAGGCGCCACGGTACCGCCAATAAGATAGAACCCGAGACCGAGCCCAATCATTAATGAGGCCATCACCATACGGCCAGCAAACTTTTTAGGCAAGAATAATGAGCTATATAAGAATCCGCCCTGGCCGAGTGAAACTAGGAAAGCGGTCTTGCCCATGCCGCTAGCCACAAGCATTGGCAATAGACACAAAGCAGCCCGAAGCGCTTCATTATAACTAAGGTTCAGAGTACTACGTTTT
>CAYPFI010000012.1:0-12095 GCA_964410005.1 uncultured Candidatus Saccharibacteria bacterium
GAAGAACATTACGATATTTACGTTATTACTTCACGTCACCCAGATGTTTATGAGGCTACCAAGAACTGGCTACAGACTCAATTGCCCGACGTTTTCAAGGAAGTCCATTTTATCCGTGCTCGAGCCGAAAAGACCAGTAAGACCCAGATATGCCAGGAGATAGGAGCTAAGGTCTTGATTGAGGATCACCCTGATCATCTACTCGACTGTGCTAAGCATGGTGTGCAGGGTCTACTCTTCGGTAGCTACGCCTGGAATCGAGACGTTGAGTTACCCGACAGTGTCCAGCGAGTCAAAAATTGGGATGAGGTACTGGAGGTTCTGTTATGAACCCGCACAAGAAGGAATTACTGCTCATCGGGGGACATCCAGAAGTGGGCGGTGAGATTTATGAGTACCTGGCTGAGTTGGCTGCTCCCGAGAAAGCCATTGGTTATATCGGGTTTGCCTCGACTGATGAGGCGCGCTGGGCCGAGAAGCTGCAGGTAGTGACCGAGTGGTTTGGCAAGAAGGGTATCAAGGTGGTTGATATCCAGTCGACTGATGATTGTTACGATCTCGGAGTGATCTTTATGCAGGGCGGCGATCCAGGTAGGCTCCTTGCCAAGATGAAGGAGACGGGCATTGATGAGCTGGTTCGTCCCGCCTGGAAGTATGGCGATGTAGTGCTGACCGGCTCGAGTGCAGGGGCCATGGTGCTGTTTTGGGACATGCTTGATGAAGAGAATGATACTCTTGGGACAGGTTTGCGACCGGGTATGGGGCCAATGAGCGGTGGTTTTGTGGTGCCACACTTTGATACGCGCGTATCTGATGAGTACAAAGAAGAACTGGTTAAGAGGTATCCTGACAGGCTGATCCTGGGTATTGACGAGAATACCGCCCTGCGCTGGAAGATGGGTGTCTGTGACGTGCTTGGTATCGGTAAGGTAACGCTTCTGGGCCGTTCTAACGGCACCTACGGCCCAGGTGAGGAGTTCGATCTTGGATCGACCCGAGTCTAGCTTTAGAGAGGGCGTATACGCTCTAGTGGCACGTATCCCGCGCGGGAGGGTAATGACCTATGGCCAGATTGCTGCTTTAGTGGGGCGTCCGCGAGCTGCTCGGCAAGTAGGGCAGATAGCTCATTTTGGCCCAAGCGACCTACCATGGTGGCGTGTCGTCAATAAGCAGGGAGGCCTCGCTGGGGCTTATACGAACGGTGGACGGACTGAACACAAAGCGCTACTGACGGCCGATGGTGTAGTAGTGAGTGATGAATACAAATGTGATGTGAGCACATTATTGTGGTGGCCACCCGAATGAACAAATTAGTTGTACTACTTGGTGAAACGGCCAGTGGAAAGAGCACTTTAGGCCTTGATGTAGCTAAAAAACACCATGGTGAAATTTTGTGTGCAGACAGTTGGACGGTCCGAAAATTCATGGATATTGGTACTGCTAAGCCTTCTCAGAAAGAGCAACAAGCCATTCCGCACCATCTTTTGGACGTGGTAGCACCCAACGAACCATTTACGGCGGCCGAGTTTAAGCGCCTGGCCAATGAGGCTATTGCCGACATTCAGTCGCGCGGGAAACTTCCGATTATGGTTGGCGGCACCGGCCTTTACATCGACGCCGTAGTGTATGATTACAGCTTCTTGGGTGGCGAAGGTACGCTGGATCGTGATGAGCTTGGATCACTGACTGCTGAAGAGCTAGCCGACATGGCTCGTGAGCAAGGGCTCGATCTGACTGACATCGATGTGCGCAATAAGCGACGGATTATTCGGGCCATGGAGTCGGGCGGCGAGAAGCCGACGCGCAAAGAACTCTCAAATAACATTCTACTTATTGGTAGAAGATTAAATGGTGATGAGTTACAGGAGCGAATCGAGAAACGAGTCGATGCCATGCTGGCCGTCGGTCTTGAAGCCGAAGTTAAGCAGTTATCAGAAGAATATGGCTGGGAAGCCGAAGCTCTCAAAGGTATAGGTTATCGTGAATGGCGCGACTACCTTGAAGGCGATCAATCGCTTGAAACAACTCGTGAGCGCATCATCTCTGCAACCAAAAACCTCGCTAAGCGCCAACGCACCTGGTTCAAGCGCAATCCTGACATCAAATGGGTGACTTCGGCCGAAGAGGCCAACGCCCTTATCGATGCCTTCTTATAGCGTATAATAGATCCATGATGACGGTGGTTACGCTTACTATTGCCAAGCTTGCATTGCTTGCGACTCGGTTAACCGGTCGTGGCGGCTCGGCGCTACCAGGTCTGATCGCCGATAAGCTCGACCCAGAGTTGGCTACCAAGCTTAGTAAACGATTTAGTTCGATTACGCTTATAACCGGCACCAACGGCAAGACCACGACCACCAAGATGCTGGTTGAGATTCTGCGAGCTGCTGGCCAGAACGTGATTACCAATCAGTCGGGTTCGAACCTGAAGCGCGGCATTACTTCTAAGATGATCGAAGAGGCATCGATCTTTGGCAAGATTGACGCCGATGTAGCGGTCTTCGAGGTTGATGAGGCCAGTTTGCCAGGTGTGGCGGCGGTGCTCGAGCCGACTCAGGTTGCTATCTTGAACCTGTTCCGCGATCAGCTTGATCGTTATGGGGAGCTCGATAGCACAGCTAACATTCTTGGTGGTGTTCTGAAGGCCCACAAGAAGGCGCAGGTGCTTCTCAATGCTGATGATCCGCTCGTGGCGAGTCTCGCCGATAGGGCTGGATCGCACGTTGAGTTTTTTGGCGTAGAGGCTAGTGACATTGAGCGACTCGAGCATGATGCTACGGCCGACTCTGCCCATTCGCCTTATGACGGCACGCCGCTCGATTACAGCAAGAACTGGTTTGGTCACTTGGGCCATTATAAGAGTCAGGACGGGAAGTTTGCCAGGCCAGCAGTTCAGTATGGCCTGAAGCAGGATGGGATGGAGCTCACTATGGATTTGTCTGATGAGAAGCTTATCGTGAAGCTGCCATTGCCCGGACTTTATAATGCGTACAATGCGCTAGCAGCTACGGCCATCGCCACAAAAATGGGCGTAAAAGTCGATGTAATAAAGTCAACATTACAGGCCACTAAGGCGGCATTTGGTCGCGTTGAACACTTTACCTATAAAGATCGACAGGTTTATCTACTTTTGATCAAGAATCCAACGGGCTTTAATCAGGTAATTCAGACATTCGTGAAAAAGCATAAGCAAAATAGCCAAATCATGCTGGCCATCAACGATAACTTCGCCGATGGCCGTGATGTGAGTTGGCTATGGGACGCTGCCGTTGAGGAGATTGTCGGGTCGCAACCAATAGTTGTTAGTGGTACCCGAGCCTATGACATGGCAGTGCGCCTCAAGTATGCCGATCGAGCCAGTGATGTTCGAGAGGATCTGCAGGAGGCCTTTGAGCAGGCCATCCGTCAGACCCCAAAAGAGGGGACTTTGTATGTGCTGCCAACCTATACGGCCATGATGAGCTTACGTAAGTGGCTGGCGGGTCAAGTTGGACTGGAGGCGTTCCATGAATAAGCTGACGATTGTACATTTGTACCCTGAAGAGATGAACATCTATGGTGATGGCGGTAATGTGCTGGCTCTGACCAAGCGCCTGGAGTGGCGTGGTATCGATTATGAGCTTGTTCAGGTTGGCGTAGGTGATGAATTTGACTTCGCTTCAGCCGACATCATCTTTGGCGGCGGCGGGCAGGATAAGGGTCAGACGGCCGTGGCTGAGGATTTAGCTAAGAAAGCCGCTAGTTTGCGCGAGGCAGCCTCTAGCGGTGTCGTAATGCTGATGGTCTGTGGTATGTATCAGTTGTTTGGTCATGGTTTTACGCCAGTCGATGGCGATTATATACCAGGCATTGGTATTTTTGATGCCGAGACGGTGGGCGGCGAGCGGCGCATGATCGGTAACGTCATCGTCGATACGGCTTGGGGCCAGCTGGTTGGCTTTGAAAATCACAGTGGCGTGACTACGCTTGGCGATAATCAACTTAGCCTCGGCAGTGTCTATATGGGGCATGGTAATGACGGTGTTAGTGGCGAAGAGGGGGCCATTACTCAGAATGTGTATGGCACGTATTTGCATGGCTCACTGCTCCCCAAGAATCCCGATTTTGCCGACCATCTATTGCGCACGGCGGCTCGTCGAAGCTTTGGAAACGACTATCAATTGCCCAGTCTCGACGATCAACTTGAGCAACAGGCCCACGAAGTGGCCACAAAGCTTGTTCAGTAGGTTCACCTGCGGTACACTAAAAGTATGTTCGAGCAATTGTTTGGTTCAAAGACCCGTGTGAAGCTACTGAGTTTGTTTTTAAACAACCCCGGTCGTCCTTATTTTGTCCGAGAAATCACGCGCAAAATTGATGAACAAATTAATTCCGTGCGCCGTGAACTGTCTAACCTTTTGAGCGTCGGCATCGTCAAATCGACCAGCGCTAACAACAAGTTGTACTACGAAGTGGACCCAACCTATGAGTATTTTGAACCACTGCAAAAGATCTTTAGTACGGTCGAAGTCAGCGACAAAAAGGTTGCCGCCGACATTAAAGAAGAAGACGTTATTACCACCAAACTCAAGACCGCTGGCCAAGTTGAACTGGCCTGGCTGACTGGTAGCTTCGTGCGCGATGACATTGTTGGTGTCGACATCGTGGTGGTCGGCGATGTGAACAAGGCCAAGCTCGCCAAGGTCATTGCCGAGATCGAGACTGATGAGGGTCGTGAACTCAACTACACCAGCATGACGACGAGTGACTATCAGTATCGTGTCAGCCTCAACGATCGTTTCCTGGGTGGACTCGCGGCCGCCAAACGTATTATGCTAGTAGATAATTTGACCGCTAAAGACAAGTAAGGAAGAGGGTGAAGTAATGGAAGTATCAGTTTTAGGTAAGAATAGTGTGCGCCTAGCCACACGAAATGTAACATTTGTGAGTGATCCAGAAGCCGGTGCTGGCAAGAAATCCACGGCTGATGTCAGTTTGATCACGGCTGCCGAGGTTAATGAGTCAGCTGCTGGTTTGGTGATTGATAGTCCAGGTGAGTACGAAGTTAAGGGCATGATGATTACGGGCTTCCCGGTGGGCGAGGGAGTGGCTTATGCTATTCAGAGCGATACGGCCACGGCTGGTATTTTGACTAATGTGACCGATACACTGAGCGCTGAAGCTCTGGAGCAGCTTAGCGAACTGGACGTACTATTTATCGCTGCCGAAGGCTATGAATTGATTGGTAAGCTGGAGCCTAAGTACGTGGTTCCTCTGGGTTCAGGCGAGACGCTCAAGAAGTTCCTGGACGAGATGGGTGCCACGGCTGTCGAGTCAGTAGCTAAGCTTAAAGTCGGTAATCGCGACGTTCCAGAAGAAACTACCGTCGCCGTGTTGACCCCAGCCGCCTAATTTGTTACACTATATCGAGTAATTAGAGTTTTCCATGGCATACAAATGCGATTTAACAGGTAAGGGCAAGCAGTTCGGTCACAATGTGAGTTTCTCACAGCGTAAGACCGCTAAAGTGTGGAAGCCTAACCTGCAAACTAAGACGATAGTCATCGACGGCCAAAAGGTTCGCCTTAAGCTGGCTGCTTCGACGATCCGTACTCTCAAGAAGTACCAGGCTCAAGAGCTGGCCAAAGAGCAAGCTGCCTCAGCCCAAACGGCCTAATAAAACCTGTATAATAGCAGTATGGATTTGATTCAGATAATCATCATACTGCTATTTTCGTTAACGCTGCATGAGTTGATGCATGCGCTGGTGAGCGATTGGTTGGGGGATACGACGGCCCGCCACCAGGGGCGCATTAGTCTTAATCCCTTGGCGCATATCGATCCGTTTATGACCCTGGTCCTGCCAGCGCTGCTGATCCTGGCTGGTTCGCCAATCATTTTTGGTGCGGCCAAACCGGTGCCGTTTACGCCTTGGTTGTTGCGCTACGGTAAGTGGGGCGTGGCCCTGGTGGCCGTCTCGGGCCCGTTGACTAACCTGGCGATCGCGGCCGTTCTTGGTATCTATTTGCGCTTTGTGACGCTTCAGGGCGCCTCCTTGAGATTCCTGGTGCAGGCCATTAGCGTTAATGTGGCCTTCTTTGTCTTTAATATGATTCCATTTCCACCGCTTGATGGCTCGCGAGTGTTATATGCCGTGGCGCCACGTCCCGTGCGCGATGTGATGGACAAGATAGAAGGGGCGGGTATGATCGCTCTCTTCTTGTTTATGTTCGTCGGTTTCCGTTTCATCGCGCCGTTTATGAACATGGCCGTCACATCTATTATGAGGATGCTCATACCTGGTATAATGTAGGGGTCTCCTGCCCGTTTACCATCAATTTTTCTCTGATTACGTTCACTTAGGGAGTTCTAGATTGGTTGACACCGTGGTGGCAACTTGCGGACACCCACCTGCTTTATAAGGCAGGGAAAGAGCGGATGGTAGGGCAGGGACTTATATTTTATGTATCGGGGTGTGGCGCAGTTGGTAGCGCGTACGGCTGGGGGCCGTGAGGTCGCAGGTTCAAGTCCTGTCACCCCGACCAAAGAGTCATTTTACTTTTAAGTAGAGCATTTGCTGAGCTCCTCGATATGAGGGGCTTTTTTTGTGCTCGCGGCTCCACACCTAACTCAGGAAAGGCTCAGTAATTATGTTAAAAAAACTTAACATCCTATGTAAAAAATATTTGACACAGACACCGAGTGTGCGCTACACTACATGGGTGGTAAGGAGCGCGCCAGTGGAAATCGCGCAGAAAATTAAGCAGTTGCGCTTGCAACTCGAATTACAGCAACAGGATGTAGCTACCTATATGGGGCTTACCCGTCAAACCTATGCCCTTGTGGAGAGCGGCAAAAAGGATCTAACCCTGCCTCAGCTCGAGAAGCTGGCGGGGTTTTTGCATACTTCGCTCATAGAACTACTCTATGGAGCGCGTATTCTCGATGATAAAGCGCTGAATATGACCCGCTACAAGCAAATTTTGCTCAACACGCTCTACTATGGGGCAAATGAATGGGGTAGCATCATGAAGCTAAAGCTGGCCAGTCTAATCTATCTGATCGATTTTGAATGGTATCGCAAACATGGTACCTCTATGATCGGAGGAGCCTACCTGCGCTATATCAACGGTCCATTCCCAGATCACTTCTATTGGGCGCTGGATATGCTCTATGAGCAGCATGAGCTGGGTATTGAGCATCGCGCTGGCACTTTAGTGGTGTCTTCCATCGAGAAGCCTTCTAGGAGCGAGCTCAGCCCTCAGGAGGTAGCATTCATTAAGGAAGTGGCTCGTAAGTGGCAACAGGCCTCAACAAGCGACCTGAAGCAGCATGTACGCAAGCAGGTGAGCTGGAAGCACGCCCATACCGATATGTTTGTACCTTACGAGCTGCTACAATAGTTGCATGCAAGAGTTAGATCTTAATCAGTTGCGCGATCAGGCTTTGGCCTGGTATGAGGCCGGCAAGGCTTGGCATTTTCATGTATTATCACCAACATGTGTTTTTAACGATAGCAGCCAGTATGCTTATGTTCTTGAGAATCCAGATGAGAGCCAGTATTTCGTGGCTCATTCTTCGGAGCTACATGCTAGTCTTCCCAAGGAGTTGGCTCCTTTACTTCATGGGGCCAAGATCCTTGATGCTCAAGAGGATGCATTGCAGCCGTCAGGTCGTATTCAACAGATGACGGAGCTGGCCCAAGAGCTCACTAATCATCAGTTGGAATGGCATCATCATATGCTGTTTCCAAGCTGTCGCTTGAATAAGCACAAGCCTAGCTATGTTATTACCATCGAAGATCCTCGTAATGGTGAGCTACACGAAAGCGTGACTGATTATGACCCAACCAGCGAGCTCAAAGGCATTGAAATGCTGTATCATCAGAATAACGAAGCGAGGAAGTAATGATTGTCGGCTTACATCATCAAGGAATACAGGTATTAGACCTGGAAAAAGCCACCAATGAATACCAGCAGATGGACTTTGAAGTTGAGAAAGAATTTGAGCGAGCAGACTTGTTTGCTAGAGCCGCTCATCTTCGCTACCCCCAGGGTGGACGCTTAGAGCTTTGGGAGTTTGGCGAGGCACATCCTGATCATGAGTTTATTCAAAATCACACCGCGTTTCTAGTGACAATCTTGAAGAAGATTTGCAGCAGTTTATCGATAACGGCTGTAAAATTGTGATCCCGGTAACTGTCGGTGCGGTTGCCCGTTATGCCTTTGTGCAAGACGAACTCGGTCACAGTTTTGAGCTATTGGAGAGGAAATCATGACCTACGAGCATATTAAGGTCTTCACCGACGGAGGCTCGCGCGGCAATCCAGGTCCTTCGGCCAGTGGTATTGTGCTTCTTACAACAGATGATGTTGTGATTGAGGCGTTTGGAGTCTATCTCGGAGAAACTACTAATAATCAGGCCGAATGTAAGGCGGTGTTATTTGCTATCGAGGCGGCATTAAAGTACGAAGTTAAGAAAATCGACTTTTATATGGATAGCATGTTGGTGTGTAAGCAACTGCTCGGTGAATATAAGATCAAGAATGACGCGCTAAAGCCAATTTATAAAGAGATTTGGGAGTATACCAAGGATTTAGAGACAACGTATAGCCATGTGTATCGCGAGTTCAACAAAGCTGCCGATGAGCAGGTTAATATCGCCATCGACAGAGCCTTGGGATTGAAATAATCCTTCTTTTAAGCTATAATAATCAAGCTAGACTACTGGGCAGTCGCTCGTAAGAGAGGAAAGTCCGGACAGCGCAGAGCAGGACGGTTGCTAACGGCAACCGGGAGTAATCCTAGGGAAAGTGCCACAGAAACGTGTACCGCCGACTCTTGAGTCGGTAAGGTTGAAACGAGTGCGGTAAGAGCGCACAACGGGTTATGGTGACATAGCCTGGAAGGTAAACCCCGTCTGCTGCAAGGAGTGTAATGAATCGTCTTGAGTTCTACTCGAGTCAGCTTGCTCGGCTTTCATTACACATAAGACCCGCAAAGATTTGCATGGCAACATGTAAACAAGATAGATGGCTGCTTAAACAGAATCCGGCTTATAGGTAGTCTAGCGCTTATGATTGGCGTATAATAATCCGTACAGGGAGTATATGCAAAAACGTAGTGAACTCTTTTTTAATCTGATCCGCTTACCGCTAGACTTTCTTGCTGTCTTGAGCGGTTTTGTTTTGGCTTATGTGATCCGCGTGGAGCTCACCGATAAAGGCGTGCCATATCCATCGGGCGGTGTGGTATTTATAAAGTTCTTCTTGCTGGTAATTCCAGTTTGGATTCTGATTTTTGCGGTGACCGGCCTCTATGGTCAGACTGGACAGAAGGCCCGCCTGGCGGAGATCGGCAAGATTTTTACGGCGGTCAGTGGTGGTACCATGTTCCTGGTTTTGATGGATTTCTTGAGTCGTCAGCCTATCTTCCCGGCCAAGGCGATTATTATTTACGGTTATATCCTTAGTTTCTTGTTTGTGGTGTTGGAGCGCACTGTTTTGCGAAGTATTCAGCGCTGGCTGTACCGCTTTGGTATCGGTTCGCGTCGAACGATTATTGCTGGGTCGGGTGCCATCGCTCAGCAGCTGGCTAGCGATATCGCTCAGGCCAAGGGTGGTTATCGACTAGTAGCTGTGGTCGACGCGCATCCTGAAGGCCAGAAGCGCATGAAGTATGTGCCGGTCTATAAGACCATTGCCGCGGCCGTGGCTAAGGTGGGTGATATTGATGAGATTATCCAGGCCGATAGTGATTTAGATCAGGAAGAAGTTTTGGCACTGGTGGCTTACGCCAATAAGAATCAGGTGACCTATCGCTTTGTGCCCAATAACTTTGGTATGTATGCCACCCAATCGAGTATGCAGGTTATGGCTGGTGTGCCACTCCTGGAGGTCCGCCGAACGCCGCTAGAGGGCTGGGGACGTATTATTAAGCGAGCCTTTGACTTGGTGATTGTGGTACCTGGGCTGATTCTACTGACACCACTTTTTCTTATCATTGGCCTGGCCATCAAGTTCACTGATCCAGGCCCAATGTTCTACAAGCACAAACGCTTGAGCCGAAGTGGCAAGGATATTTATGTGTACAAGTTCCGATCAATGCTCGTGAAGTATTCAACGGGCGCTGGTTACTCTGGTAAGACCGATGCCGAGATCCTGGCCGAAGAGATGGGTCGTCCGGAGCTGGTAGAGGAGTTTAAGAAGGCTCAGAAACTTAATGACGACCCGCGTGTCAGCAAAGTAGGCAAGTTCTTACGAAAGACGAGCATTGATGAGCTGCCGCAGCTGATTAACGTGCTGCGCGGCGATATGAGTCTGGTAGGGCCACGTCCGATTGTCCTCGATGAAGTCGAACACTATGGTGATCAGGCCTTTAAGTTCTTTGCCCTCAAGCCAGGTCTGGTGGGTCTCTGGCAGGTATCTGGGCGCAGTGACGTCGATTATGATGAGCGCGTGAAACTCGATATCTATTACGTTGAAAACTGGAGTCTCTGGCTGGACATCAAGATTATTGCCAAAGCCTTTGTAACGGTGCTGAGCGGCAAAGGAGCCTACTAGTGGCCAAGGCTGAGGAAAAGCTGAAGATTGCGTTGGTGCACGATTGGATGACGAACTGGGGCGGGGGAGAGCGGGTACTGTGGAGCCTACATGAGCTATTCCCGAAAGCTGATATCTTTACGAGTGTTTATAATGAAGAAGCCATGCCGGAGTTTAAAGATTTGCACGTCGAGACATCATACCTCCAGAACGTGCCACTAGCCAAGAGTAAGCATCAATTATTCCCGATATTCCGCACCTATGCCATGGAGTCATTTGACTTCAGTAAATACGATGTAGTTATCACAACGGGAGCGGCTGAAAGCAAGGGAATAGTTACAAAACCGGGCACGTTGCACATTTCATATCTCTTTACGCCAACGCGCTACTACTGGAGTGAATACGATAAATACCTGGCCGATCCGGGCTTTGGCGCGCTTAATCCAATCGTCAAAATCATCATGCCGGTGATGGTCAAGAAAATGCGCCATTGGGACTATGCAGCGGCCCAGCGACCAGACGTTATGGTCGGTATTTCGCAGTATGTTGGTAATCGTATTAAAAAGTACTACAACCGAACTCCCTCTGTCTTATATCCGCCCGTCGACGCTAAGCGCTTTACGCTAGCCACCCAGAAGGAAGACTTCTACATCGTTGTTGGTCGCCAGGTTCCCTACAAACGCGTTGATCTGGCCGTTCAGGCTTGCACCCAGATGAACAAGCGCCTCATCGTCATTGGCGAGGGGAGCGAGCACGAAAAACTCAAAGCCATGGCTGGCCCAACCATCGAGTTCAAAGGTCGCTTAAACGACAAGCAAACGGCTGAGTATTATGCCCGCGCCAAAGCCTTCTTATTCACCGCCGAAGAAGACTTTGGTATCACACCACTCGAAGCTATGGCCTGTGGCACGCCAGTAATCGCATTTGGCAAAGGCGGCGCTACCGAGACCGTCAAAGATGGCATCACCGGCATGTTCTTCGACCGCCAAACACCTGAAAGCCTCATGAACGCCATCCAGCGCTTCGAGAAAACCCGCCTCGATCCCAAGAAAATCCGTAGCCACGCCCTGACCTTTGATGATATGGTATTCAAGAAGAACTTCCACGCTCTGGTGGAGCGGGAGTTGAGGAAGCATAAGAAGGAGATAGGACATGTCTAAGCCTAAGGTGTTGATCGTAACTATTCCGGAAATGATTAGCCCTGCTGATTGGAAGAAGCTTGATGCAGTAGCTGATGTGACCTACCTTGAGCGAGATAGTATCTCAGAGGCAGACTTGCTCGATGAGCTCAAAGATTACGAATATCTGATGCTTAACTACGACGTCATTAAAGAGTTGTCAGAGAGTTTCTATAAGGAGATCAAGGATCGAAATTACCCCCTCAAAGCCATCTCTACTGATATTACGGGCATGTCCTGGGCTGGTATCAAGTTTGCCGAGCAGAATGGAATCACCTTGATGAACACATCTGCTTACTCGACTATCGCAGTGGCAGAATTCACTCTGGCACTTCTCCTGCTCCATGTAAAAGGACTCAATACACTCTTTGAAGGTAGAATTGCCGGTAAGCCTGACG
>CAYPFI010000013.1:0-11375 GCA_964410005.1 uncultured Candidatus Saccharibacteria bacterium
GTATGGCGAATTGTGGCTACTTGCTTTCCGACAACGATGATGGCGATTTGTGGCGGGTAACACCAGGTGAATTTGGCGGCACAAATCATGTTGGACATGGTATTCAAGACGACAAGGGCAGCGAGACTCACCCAGATGTCGGGAATAGTAATGCTATTGGGCTTGAGGTTCAGGCCGATACCGTTTACGATGTCTCGGCCAGGCAGTTTGAGCTCATGGTCTATTGGTGTAGTAAGATGCTTCTTGACTCAGGAGTATTACCTCGTGATATCGCGAGAGAAGAGGCTGATAAGATTGTAGAGCGTGCCGTGATTGGGCACGGCAAGGCTGAGGGATTAGAGTTTGGCTACAAATATACTCGGCCGCTCATCCAAGCAATTCAGCAGTTCGTGTTTGTGGCAATTAGGGCTTAGCCTTAGAGCTCGGCGTATTCTTTGGCAGCTTCGGCATTGCGGGGCGCGCAGGCTGGGCAAATACCCTGGATCTCAAAACTGTGATCCATGTGCATGTAGCCGCGACGCTTAGCTAGGAGCTTGAGGTATTGTTCAAGCTTCATGTCGTGGATGTTGACGACCTCGCCACAACGTAGGCAGATAAGATGGTGATGGTGAGCCGTAAATTTTTCGGTGAGCTCAATTTTACGAATACCATTGATGACTACCTCGTGGGCGATATTGTACTTCTTAAAGTCTTTAACGTTGCGGAAAAAAGTAGTTCGATCCATCTCATCAGCCACCTTTTGATATAGTTCCTTCATGGTAATAGCTTGGTGGGTGTTGAGGTGCTTAAAAAGCAACTTTCTATTAGGCGTAATACTTTTTTTGTATGTTCTTAGATGGCCCTGTAGGTCGTAGTCCAAAATGATACCTCTCTAGTTTTTGCAACTTAGTATCAATAATATAGCATTTTTGCCACAAAGTTGCAAAAATCAGACAAGTTGTATATCGTGATAGCCATGAAGTCACGAAAAATAACCTATCTCTTAATTGGACTTATTGCCGTTGTGGCAGTATTTTTTGCAACTCGTTGGGCTATGCAAAGCTTTCAGGCCGCACAAAAGAGTCAAAGCGGTAAAATCCAAGTTGTAGCCAGCACCAATGTCTGGGGTGATATTGCGTCCCAGATCGGTGGTGATCAGGTCGAAGTCACCTCTATATTAAGTGATCCATCGGCTGATCCGCATTTATTCGAGTCCGACGCCAAGACGGCATCACAAATCGATTCAGCCCAGCTCGTTATCAAGAACGGCCTGGGCTACGATGAGTTTATGGATAAGTTACTTACGAGTCGATCAGATGAGAAGCCTGTACTTACGGTATCTGATGCGCTTGAGGTTGATTCCAATGCTAACCCACATCTTTGGTATGATTTGCCACGAATTCCTGAAGTCGCCAAGGCGATTCAAGGCCAGTTGATCAATGTTGATCCTAGTCATGCCGATGTATATCGTCGTAATACTGCAAAGTTTATTGCCGAGATGCAGCCAGTCATTGCGCAGGTTAAGCCTCGAAGTGGCGGGGTAGCCTATACAGAACGTGTTGTCGAGTACTTACTTGGTGATTTGGGCTTAGAGGATAAAACGCCGCAGGGTTTCTCGCAGTCGGTGGAAAATGGCACGGAGCCAACGCCTCAGCAGCTGCAAGAGTTTGAAGAAGTATTGAAGTCGGGCAGTGTGAAAGTGCTCATCTACAATAATCAGGCAACCAATGATGTGACGGACCAGCTAGCCACGAGCGCCAAGGCAGTAGGTGTAACAGTGGTGGGAGTGAGCGAAACAATCCCTAAAGGTAAGAATTTTCAGACCTGGCAACTCGACCAACTTAATGCCATACTAAAAGCATTATGAGTGTAATTTCACTACAAAATGTCAGCCTACAGTTTGGCGAGCACAAGCTCTGGCAAAACCTTGATCTGGAGGTACAGCCTGGTGAGTTTGTGGTCGTACTTGGACCTAATGGCTCGGGCAAGACGAGTTTGCTCAAGCGCTTGCTGGAGGATCACGCCGATCAATGTATTGGCTACATTCCACAGCAAAAGGGTTTTGATCAGGACATCGCGATTCGCGGATACGACCTGGTGCGTTTTGGGTTGGACGGCCACAAGTACGGTATTGGACTTGGAAAGAAGCAGGCAGTCGATAAAGCTATTAAGGCCGTGGGCGCAGAAAAGTTTGCTGACCAAGCCCTGGGCAAATTGAGTGGCGGTCAGCAGCAGCGCCTGCGTGTGGCTCAAGCCTTAGTTGAAGACCCCTCGATCTTGTTGTGCGACGAACCACTCCTGTCGCTCGACCTGGCTCAGCAGCAAAGTGTTAGTAGTCTTATTAATGAACGCCGCGTAAAGCATAATACCGCCGTGGTGTTTGTGACCCATGATATAAATCCGGTCCTGCCCATGGTCGATAAGGTCTTGTATCTAGTAGGTGAGAAGTGGCTGCTCGGCACGCCTGATGAGATTTTGACGACCAAGACACTTACAAAGTTGTATGGTGCGCCGGTAGAGGTGCTTAACATTCATGGTCGCTTAGTCGTCTTGGGTGCGGAAGATAGCCTGCACGCCGAAGCACTTGGAGGTCATCATGAATAACTTCTGGTTTTATCTGAGCCAGCCCTTTGCGCAGCATGCCTTGTTGGCGGCCGCTCTTGTCGCGGTAATCTGTGGCCTCATCGGACCCTTTGTCATCCGTCGTAACATGGCTTTTGCCGTACATGGCATTAGCGAGCTAGCCTTTACCGGCGCGGCTGCGGGACTTTTATTCTTAAGTAATGCGCTGCTTGGCGCAATCATTGGCGCCCTCATTGTTGCGGTATCGATCGGTCTACTAGGTGTCAAAGAACGCGAGCGCGATTCATCTATCGGCGTGATCTTGGCTTTTGGTCTTGGCCTCGGCGTTTTATTCTTGAGTTATTATCGCGGCTTTGCCACAGCGGCGACCAATATTCTCTTTGGTAACGTATACGGCGTCAGTACCTATCAACTCAGCGCACTCATTGGCATCTGCGTATTGGTGGTTGCAGGATTAGCAATCATGTATCGACCACTACAATTTGCGTCCGTTGACCCAGAAGTGGCCGCTGCTCGTGGCGTCCATGTTCGTGGTCTGGGCATCGCATTCCTCATACTACTGGCACTAACGGTGACCGCCGCTGCACAGATCGTCGGCACTTTGCTCGTACTGAGTCTCGCCATTACTCCGGCGGCTGCCGCTATCCGGATCTCGGCTCGTCCAGCTGTGGTCGCCAGTCTTTCGGTGATCTTTGCAGTGGTGGCTGGAGCTGGAGGAGTGCTCCTAAGCATCGCCAGCGGCACCATCAAGCCCAGCGTATTTGTCGCCTTCTTGAGCTTCCTTATATATATGACCGCTCGCTTTGTGGTTGTGCCTTTAACTAAAGCATAAGTTTTTCTTGATCTCAATTTTATGTCATGGTAGGCTAGAACCATAACAACTAATCAATCGAGGGGTCAGATTATGTCAGAACGTGGTGGCGAAGAATCAAAAGCTAAAAAATTTGGAAAAGCTGCAGCATTAACAGCCGCCTTAGTGGCTGGTGGCGCGGCAGGGGCCGACAAAATTGCTGATAACTCAGCTCAAGAAGCCATTACTAGTGCCAATAAGGAAAAAGCAGCTGCAATCGCTGAAAGCATGCAGCGCTTCCATAATCAAGGTCAAGATGTTCAGGTTTTTGATGGCGAGATGAGTGTTGAGCCGAGTCGTAAGGAGCTGTTTACGAGCCCTAGTCTTGATTCAGATAAAGTTGATCTTGCTACGCTTGGTGTCACTGATGCACCTAACCAGTACATTGATGTGCAGGGTGCAGTACAAGTCGACGGCGCCGATGGTGTGCAATTCGGCTACGCAGAGGTTAATGGCCAACAGGTTTTCTTCCCAATTGAAGATACGTTTGAAAATGCCGATAATGGTTCGGGTGTCGGTGAGGGTAAATTTATACCAGTCACTACGGTCGAGCAAGAGCAGGTTGGCTCAGATGTGACCGCAGGTCCAGATGACTACCAGGCTCCAGTATATGCTGCCCAGGGCGAAGACGCAGAGGGTAATACCTGGCGTGTAGCTTACGGTGAAGTTAAAGAGTGGCCAGCCGCTAACTAGCTTCTAAGAGTCAGAAGTTTAGTGCCAACAAGAACGGAGCAAGTGCTACGCTGATGTAGCGAGACTACTTGCTCCGTTTAGGTATGTCATACCTGCAATACGTTTATGCTTGCTTGACGGGCTAAATATTAGGATAATAACCCAGACGCGGCTACCTGCCGCGCGAACCGATTCTCGCCACGGCGGGAAAGGAACAAGATGAACGACACCACCGCTCAAGACCGAAAGTCCGTCGACATCCCTCTCGTCGAGCGCGACTTCGAGACCATCGTGAAGGAGCAGGCCAAGAAGAAGCACTGGCTCTGCATGGGGCTCGACCCCGTCTGGGAGAAGCTCCCGGACCGCTTCCGCCGCCCCGACATCGAGAACCCGGGCGTCATGTTCAGGGCCAAGGCCTTCCTGGACTTCTGCAAGGCCATCGTCGACGCCACCTACGACCTCGTCGCCGCCTACAAGCCCAACGCTGCGTTCTTCGAGGCGCTGGGGTGGGAAGGTGAGCAGGCCCTCGAGGAGCTCATCGCCTACATCCGCGAGAAGGCTCCGGACGTGGCCATCATCATCGACGCCAAGCGCGGCGACATCGACAACACCAACAACGGCTACGTCGCCAAGTTCTTCGGCCGCTACCGGCTCGACGCCATCACCGTCAGCCCCCTCCTGGGCAAGGAGTCGCTGAAGTCCTTCCTGGACTGCGCCGGCAAGGGCGTGATCGTGCTCGTCAAGACCTCCAACGAGGGGTCCGGTGAGTTCCAGGATCGCATGATGAAGCTCGATGACGGCGAGGCGGAGGAGTTCGGGCTGGAGCCCGGCACCACCCACCTCCCGTTCTACGAGCTCATCGCCCACCGGCTGAAGTCGTGGCAGAAGGACTCCGCGGCCACCATCTGCGTGGTCGTCGGCGTCACCTACCCCAGGCACACGGCCATCATCCGAGAGATCCTGCCCAACGTCATCATCCTCCAACCGGGTGTCGGCGCCCAGGGCGGCAAGCTGGACGATGCCGTGAGCAACGGCGTCACCGCCGAGAACGACGGCATCCTGGTCAACGTCGGCAGCAAGGCCCTCTACGCCTCGAGCGGCGACGACTTCGCCGAGCGGACGCGTGCCGAGGTCGTCGCGATGAACGAGGAGGCGCAGCAGATCGTCCCGACGGCTGCCTGAGCCACCTCGGCCCGAACACGCATGGTGGATGGGGTCCAGATGGACCCCATCCACCCGCTGTGACACTTATGCTTGCGATATATTTATGAACATATGATAATAACCAGGATGTGACCGTCTGGTCACGAGAACCACGACACGATTGGACTTCTGATGAAGATCGACCACGGTAGCAAGCGAGCTCGGATCGCCGACCTCTACCTGAGGAGCAAGTCGCTGAAGTTCGGCGCCTTCGAGCTGGCGGCCCACAAGACCGACCCGACCCTCCCGCTCTCGCCGCACTACCTGCACTTCCCCAAGGAGGGGCAGGAGGGCTACGAGCTGCTCGAGGAGATGGAGACCCTCATCGCCGAGGTCTTCTACGACATGATCATGCGGCTCGGGCTGAGGTTCCGTCGCATCGGTGCCGTTCCCAAGGGTGCCCAGGGCATCGCCGCCAAGCTGGCCAAGATGCTCGAGGCCGCCTACCCCAAGGTGCTGCTCGTCTTCGACAAGGAAGATCGCGACGGCGACAACTACTTCCTCGGTCCGATCGAGGGCGAGTTCAAGATCGCCAACATCATGCTGGGGATCGAGGACCACACCTCCGGCGGGCACAACAAGAGGCTGTTCCTCGAGTGCCTCGAGCGCTGCGACCTCCTCATCGCCGACTTCCTGACCGTCGTCGACCGCATGCAGGGCGGCGTCGCCTTCCTCGCGAGCAAGGGCGTGACCATGCACTCCATCTTCACCATGGAGGAGCTGCTGGTCTACTACGTCGAGACCAACCAGCTGGAGGAAGCCAAGGCCGTGGAAGTGCGGAAGTACATCGCCGCGAACCAGCTCTTCACGCCGGCCGCCTGACCGCCTCGCACGTTCATCGTTCGTTCTGGCCCGGGGGAGAGGAGATCTCCTTCGGGCCGGGGCGCTCGCAATTTATGATTTTATGGGTATAATAAACTTATAAGGCAAGAAAGAGATTATTATGGCAAAGGCAACACCTAAGAAAACAACCAAAACGCCCGCAAAGAAAATAGCTAAACCAACTATTAGCCAGACAACACCTCCAGTTGTGAAGAAATCCAATACGAAGCGTAACTTTGTATTAGGAACTATTCTGGCGGCATTGCTGCTCGTGGTAGCTAATTCAGCCATTTGGATCAATCGCACCATATTTGATACCCAGAAGTTCACCACGGTAACCAGTCAGGCGTTGTTGTCGCAAAGCAGCCGTAGTGCACTGGCAGGCGAGATTGTTGATACAGCTCTGCAAAGTCAGCCTGCGGTTAAGGCCGTCGTAGCTGAGCCAGCAACCAACTTTATTGCAGGTCTGCTCAACACTCAACAGGCACAGAATGCGCTCGATGTCGTTGTTGGTAAGGTTCAGATTCTCTTTACTTCTAAGCGACCCGAACCCATAACCTATGATCTAAGCGGCATCAAGGCTACTATTACCAAGCTTTTAACCCTCGCCAATAAAGATGAGGCCGTCGTGAAAGTCGACCAGGTTCCGGATAGTATCACCATCTTTAAGAATATTGATCAGATTCCATCCTTCTACCAAGCAGGAGTTATCTTGACGTTTATCGCGCCACTGGCATTCTTGCTGGCAATGTTCTTGCTGGTCTGGCCGCATGTAAAGAAGAAGTATCCTACAAATAAGCTACTTACCGCCCAAGGTTTGGCACTGAGCACAGCCGGTTTGTTTGCTCTTCTGATCGGTCCGTTGTTTAAGCCACCAGTACTCGCTCAGGTCAACGATGCAAATCTGCGCGTCGTGGTTGAGAATGTCTATAATGCTTTCATTGATACATTTAATCACCAGACCTACTATTTGCTTGGCCTTGGAATTGTTCTAATGTTGATTCCACTTGGTTCTAAGATATATAAACTCGTTCGTTCCACCTACTTCGATAGCAAAAAGAAGGCCTAAAACGCAAATCGCCCCCTCCTGGGCGACTTACGAGAAATCGTCCAGAAGAGGGACTACTTGTTGGACTGATCCAGCTCGTACATGAGCTGGTTCAGGAAGG
Organism: uncultured Candidatus Saccharibacteria bacterium; assembly: GCA_964410005.1. Taxonomy (GTDB): domain Bacteria; phylum Patescibacteriota; class Saccharimonadia; order UBA4664; family CAYXHD01; genus CAYXHD01. The sequence continues at coordinate 7,279 of CAYPFI010000013.1, forward strand.
TGTGGAGCCAGAGCTCCGAGCGCAGCCAGACGATGAAGCTCGCCGGCTCGTGGCCGATGTGCGGGAAGCACTGGACCTTGACGGGAAGCTTCTCGCTGGGGTGCTCGTGGAACTCGGGGGCGGCATCACGGGCGACGCGCTCGAGAGGCGGCAGACCCGGCCACCGGCAGTTGAGCGGCGCGTAGGCCAGCTGCCAGGCGCGGCCGGCGCCCTGCGCCAGCCAGAGCTCCATGCGCTCGTCGCGGTAGTACAGCGCCGGCAGTTCCTTGTCGCCGAGACCCTTCGGGTCGGCGAGCTCGAACTTGCGCAGACGATCGACGGGGTTGGAATCGGGCAGCAGCAGCTGACCGATGTCCTCGCCGAGGAAGCGCTTGAGGTCTTCCAGGCGCTCGCGACGAGATCGCCTGGAACCGGTGCGGTTGCGGTCGAACCAGTCGAGGACGGTCAGGGTGTCTTGGGCGGTATCCGTCATTGCTTCATTCCCCAGGGGTAGGCAGCGGGTGAACTGATATACAATACCAGTAAAGCTACTAAATTTCAATTACAAATAGGCTTGACAGTAATTAATTAAGAAACTAACATAATTACATGACCACACGCGAGCAACTCATTGATGAATACATGCAAGTCATGGCTACCGTGCAGCGCCAAGTGCTGCCTATTAAGGCTAGTAGTGCTGCATCGCAAGGGTTGAGCCGTCCACAGGCTGAAGCACTGCATCTTTTGAGTTGTCGTCCGTCAGCTACCATTAAGCTCATGGCCGAGTTACTGGGCATTAGCAGCAGTGCTGCGACCCAGCTGACTGAAGGCTTAGTACAGATGGAGTTGGTGAATCGCGTGGCTTCAACCGAGGATCGACGTGTTGTCGAGGTGAGTTTGACAGCCAGTGGAAAGAAAAAAGTTGTGGGTTTGCGCGATGCTGCCAAGGATCACATCGTTGAACTTTTACAGGGACTAGATGATAAGGACATTGTTGATCTGCTCGTCTTGCTCAAAAAACTGGCCCACAGCAGTGGCGCCGACAAATCATGTAACTGTTAATAATAGAGGGAGTCTTATGACCAAGTCAAAACTAGTTAGAGGTGTGCGAAAATGGATTCCATTGGTCGTACTAGCCTTAGCGCTGTCGATTATTATTATTGATACTACTATCTTGAATGTATCGATTAAGGCCATTATTAGTGACCTTAATACGACTGTTCAGAATTTGCAGTGGGTGATTGCAGCCTACTCATTGACTCTAGCCGCCTTCACTATTACCGGTGGTCGCTTGGGCGATCTGTATGGTCGCAAAAAAATGTTCATGCTCGGAGCCATTTTGTTCGCCATTGGATCGGGCATGGCCGCCATTGCCACTAGCTTCCCAATGTTGCTGGCCGGTGAGTCGATTGTGGAAGGTATTGGTGCCGCGTTGATGATGCCAGCCACCGCTTCGCTCTTGGTCGCTACCTACAAGGGTAAAGACCGGGCCATCGCCTTTAGTGTCTGGGGAAGTATGGCTGCTGCCTCAGCCGCCATCGGACCAATTCTTGGTGGCTGGCTGGGTACCAACTATACCTGGCGCTGGGCTTTCTTGATCAACATCTTTGTTGCTGCCCTGTTGGTTGTTGGTACAATTGTTTTCCTCAAAGAATCCCGCGATACGGAAGAAAAATCTGATCTCGACTTCTTGGGAGTATTCCTTTCGGCTGTTGGTCTGTTTTGGCTTGTCTACGGATTCATTGAAACCAGCACCTATGGCTGGTGGCATGCCACCCAGAACTTTGCCATTTTTGGTCACAGTGCTACACCGGGTGGATTATCGCCCGTACCGTTGGCTATTGGATTCGGCTTATTGACTCTCTTCGCCTTCGTTCGATGGCAGTTCCACCAAGAGAAGATTGGTAAAACCCCGCTGGTCAGCATGAAGCTGTTTAAGAACAAACAGTTCGTTAGTGGTAGCGTGGTGTTTGCCGTGCTGTCACTTGGTCAAGTTGGTCTGTTCTTTGCCTTGCCAGTATTCTTCCAGGGTGTGCTCGGTCTGGATGCTTTCCATACTGGCCTAGCCCTTCTGCCATTGCCACTCGGTATCTTTGTTGGTGCTCCCGGTTCATTGGCTCTGCGTAAAAAACTTACACCAAAGCGCATCATCCAGCTTGGTCTTGCCATTACGGTCGTCAGCACCTTGTGGCTGCGTGCTACCTTGGCACCGCACGTTGGCGTCATGGACCTTGCTCCAATGCTCTTCATCTACGGTGTCGGTATGGGCTTTGTCATGGGGATGATCTCAAACCTGACTCTTTCGGCTGTGAATGTCCAGCAATCTGGTGAAGCCTCGGGAGTTAATAATACCCTGCGCAACGTTGGTTCGACCCTCGGCTCAGCCATTATTGGTGCTGTGGTGCTCTCGGCTATCGCCACCAATCTGACAACCGGCATTAAAGATAGCAAGGTTATTCCTGTGCAAGCTAAGGCCGCCATTACTCAAGCCGTCGCTGGCCATGCCGGAGAGATCCAATTTGGTGAAGCAACTCAAAGCAAAAGTATCAATCCTACTATTGCTAAAGAGATGGTGGTCATTGCCAATCAAGCTACCACCGATGCCAATAAAACCGCTCTTGGCCTCATGTCCATCTTCGTATTGATTGCCTTAGTGCTCTCATCCCAACTTCCCAATGTTCAGAATCTCGAAAAGAATGAGAAAGCCGTAGCTGGTCATTAATGTTTGATCGTCAACAGTTTGGTTCAAGTAGCCGCCGCGTACTCTTTTTTATCGGCGGCTACCGAACCAAGATTGGTGTGTATACACCAATCTATTGGCTGGCCCAATTACTAGGGTATCGGGTCTATGCCTATGTGCTGGATTCAAAAACGGTAGTTTCCTCGAACATTATGGCGTACGTCGGACAAATCGAAGCGGTGCAGCAGGATATAGCTAAGACTCTCAAAACTCTTCCTAAGGAAATCCCATCCTACGTCATGGGTAATTCATTGGGGTCTGAAAGCGCTCTATTTGCGCTCAAGCACACACCCGAGTTGCGAGCCGCTGCGTTAGTGACAGTCCGCGGATCTATCGCTCGATTCATCTGGAAATCAGAAGCTGGTAAAAGCTTTAAACCGGCTTACGTGAATAATAAATATGATTTCACAAAGATTTCACAGGAGCTCAGTCCAGCCGAGCCAATCAAAGATATGGAATTGATTGGTGACCGTCCGGTATATGTCTTTTACTCCAAAGCCGATAAGGTAATACCTGAATCCAACACACAGCTTTTACTTGATGCATTACATAAACCAAAAATTCGTACTTATAAGCACCTCGGTCATTTTGCGGCGGCATTTGTTGGGTTGGGTGCTTTTTGGCGCTGGCACACCTTCTTTCGGGATGCAAAAAAATAGTTTTTTGTTTACTGCCACAAAGTCGCAATAACGAAAAAACATTATTTTTGGCATAAGGTTCCCTGGTATACTTAGGGTATGGCACGGCAACTTTCTAAAAGCGATTTCTTGGTATTTATGAAGCACCCAGCTTGGTTGTGGCTTAAAAAGTTTGAGCCAACTAAGCTGCCGCCAATCGATGCTAACACTCAAGCTATCTTTGATATGGGTTTTCGGTTCGAGGCTTATGCCGAACAACTGTTTAGTGACGGCCAACGCATCACCGGTGATTATTTTGAAAAAGATAGGATGACCGCCAAGCTACTAGCAACCGGCGCTCAAACCTTATTTCAAGCCAAGTTTACGGCCCCCGATAACACCGCTTGCTTAACCGACGTCATGGTTCGGGTCGGCGGCGATGAGTTTGATGTCTACGAAATCAAAGTGAGTACCAAAGCCAAACCTGAGCATACTTGGGATCTGGCCTTCCAAAAGCGGGTCATCGAAGCCAGCGGCTACCGCGTGCGCAAGACAGCCGTCGTTCATGTAAACGGCCAGTATGTGCGTAACGGCGATATCGACGTTATGGCCCTCACTGGCATTACCGATGTGACCGAAGAGGTGAATAACACCATGCCGGCTCTTGATGCCAATATTAAGGATGCTTTTGATGTTATCTTGAGTCCAGAATGCCCGGATGTTTCGCCACGCTACGCTAGCTATGGCGGCTTTTACGATTG
>CAYPFI010000014.1:0-11287 GCA_964410005.1 uncultured Candidatus Saccharibacteria bacterium
GGGAAGTACTTTTTTAAGAGCCCAGGGCCGGGAGTCTTATTTTGTTTTATCCTCCGCAGCACAAAACCACAAGAGAGCACCTAATGTGTAGCGCGCCGCCCGAGCCATCTATACACCTTGACCAACCTGTCAGATTAGAGTAGACTTATAACCAATGTCAAAGCAAACCTACCAACCAAAAAAACGCCGCCGCAGTCGAGTTCATGGCTTTATGAAGCGCATGAGTGATCGCGTAGGTCGTAATGTCTTAAAGCGCCGCCGCCTCAAAGGCCGCAAGAAGCTTTCTGCTTAATATACCTCTGACCAAACATAAGGAGGCAGCATGCTAAATCATCCCGCACGACTACGAAAAGAGCGGGATATTTTGCGCGTCTATCAAAAAGGTCACGGCGCCGTCAATGACCAAATGGGCATCAAGGCCATTGCTGGCCCTCAGGGCGAAACGCGCGTGGCTATTGTTGTAAGCAAAAAGGTTGATAAACGGGCCGTGGTGCGTAATCGTAATCGGCGTCGAGTTGCTGGAATTCTGCATGGGCAAGGGGAGACATACCTGGCAGGATGCGATATAGTAGTAACAGTCAGGCAGGATCTTTCCGGCCTGAATCACGCCGAGCTCACCACCTTGGTAGCCGGTCTGCTTAAAAGGAGCCAATAAGGAGTCTAAGAAGAAAAATTATGTTTAATACCCTCATCGTTCAACCCCTACTTAACCTGGTCATGGCTATTTATGCCATCCTGCCGTACCACGATCTTGGTATTGCCGTTATTATTACGACCATCCTGGTTCGCTTGCTGGTCTGGCCGCTGGCCTCAAAGCAGCTGCACTCACAGCGAGCTATGCAAAAGCTGGCCCCAGAAATTGCCAAACTACGCAAGAAAGCTGGTGGTGATAAGCAAAAAGAGAGTCAAATGCTCATGGAGCTGTATAAGGAGAAGGGGATTAGTCCTTTTGCTTCTTTGACACCGATCCTGATCCAGATGCCGCTCTTGATCGCCTTCTACTACGCTTTGCGTCACGCCGTTCACGCTCAAGAAATCGCCACCATGATTTACGCACCAGTGGCTAATATGCCGGCTGTTAAAGAAATTATTGCCAACCCAGCGGCCTTCAAGCCCATGTTGCTTGGTATTGTTGATCTGGCGAAACCTAATGTTGTGATTGCTGTTTTGGCTGCTGTTGCTCAGTTTGTACAGACCAAGCAGATCATGCCTAAGAAGTCTGGCGAAAAAGGTGATACGGCTGCTCAAGTTGCCCAGATGTCAGTTCTACTCTTTCCATTCATGACCTTCCTCTTTGCCATGTCGCTACCATCAGCTCTCGGCCTCTACTGGTTAGTCGCCAGCCTGGTAAGCATCTTCCAGCAATGGTTGATTCTACGTAAAGACGTGGAGGAAATGGAGGCCCAAAAATGACCAAGGACGAATTGGGGGCAATAGCGGCCAAACTTGAGGAGCTATTGACGTTTTTTGGCTATAACGTGGAGGTTTCTCCTGAGGAGCAGGGTCGTACGGTGCAGCTCAACATAGAGACCAGTGATGGTGCTCGCTTGATTGGTCACCGCGGCGAAACCTTGGCAGCCTTGCAGCACATTATGAATAGCATGCATCAGGATGCTGACGACAAACACTATATTGTGGTTGATGTGGCCGGCTATAAAGAAGCACGCGCCAATCGTTTGGCCGATAAGGTTCAACAAGACGCCAAGAAGGTTATCGAGAGTGGCACTCCGCATCGTCTGCGCCCCATGAATGCCGCCGAGCGCCGCATTGTGCACATGGCTCTAGCCGAAGTTGAGGGTGTAGCTACTGAGAGCGAGGGAGAAGGTCGCGACCGACGCGTCGTGATCGTCCCTGCCTAATGGATACCATAGTTGCGCTGGCTAGTGCTCCAGGCTTGGCTGGTATTTCGGTGGTTCGACTGAGTGGGCCGGAGGCTTTTGTTATTGCAGAGAAGCTGCATGATAAGGCTGCGCAATCAGTGCAAAATCCTCGGACTATCCAGTACGGCGAGATTGAATCGATCGATGATGCCATGATCGTGGCCTTTCCAGGTCCCCATTCGTATACTGGCGAGGATGTAATCGAGATATTTTCGCACGGTAATCCGCTCATCGTTCAGCAAATCATTGAATTGGCTATTAAGCACGGTGCTCGCATTGCCGAACCAGGCGAATTTACGAAGCGAGCCTACCTTAATAATCGACTCGATTTGGTTCAGGCTGAAGCTGTTGGCGATCTTATCCATGCTACAAGCACTCAGGCTCTTGAGTTAGCCCGCACCCAGATGGGCGGCGCTTGGTCGCGCGAAGTAACCGAGGTCGAAAAACAGGTCTTAGCTATCATGGCGCACGCCAGTGCTTGGTTGGACTTTGGCGAAGAAGATATTAGCGACTATACCGGTGAGAATGTTGCCCAGGAACTTGACCCAATTGTTGCTCGGATTGAGAAATGGGTAGCTGGAGCTGCTAGCGCTCAGATTATTCGCGACGGTTTCAAAATTGCGCTCGTTGGCCTACCAAATGCTGGTAAATCGAGTCTGCTGAACGCTCTTGTTGGGTTTGATCGGGCCATTGTAACTGATGTGGCCGGCACCACTCGCGACACCATTGAGCATCAACTCCATATTAACGGCTATCTCATTCAGCTTATTGATACGGCGGGCTTGCATGACAGTGATGACCAGGTCGAAGCCATTGGCATCGAACGCACCAAGTTGGCTGCGGCCAACGCTCATGCGATTCTCGTGTTACGTGCACCCGATCAATCGATTGAGGAGCTTATAAGAGATTTACCAGAAGGTGTGCCCCAGCTTCAGATTCTCACTAAGTCAGATACAGGCGACGGAAATGAATCGATTCAAACCTCGACCAAGACTGGCGAGGGAATAGATGACCTGCGCACCAAACTCGGCGACCTTGCTGCCAGTGCCGCTCATTCTGAATCAGCCATTACGGCTAACACTCGTCAGCTTTCCGCACTTAATCAGGCGCGAGATGAGCTGGTTAAGGCTCGCGACGCCGCCGCGGCTGACATGCCGCTTGATCTCTTAAGTGTCCATCTTTCGGCTGCTGCCGATTCGCTCGCATCGGTGACGGGCACTCATACTAGTGAAGCCATGCTCGATGTTATCTTCTCGACGTTTTGTATTGGTAAGTAGTTTGATTAAAGAACTTTTTTATAAACCCCGAGGGTTTGCTCGGCCATTTTCTTCCAAGAGAACTTTTTAACCTGTTCTTTGCCTGCTTTTGACATCTCGGCACGGCGTTCTGGATCTTTAAGTAGTGTGTCGGCCTTGTCGGCTAGATCCTTTGGTGAATGCGGATCAAAGTACTCAGCGGCATCGCCACAAGCTTCTGGGATGGCCGTGCGGTTGCTACTCAAAACTGGTGCGCCAAAAGCCATGGCTTCCAGAGGTGGCAGTCCAAAACCTTCACTCAGTGAGGGAAAGACAAACAGACTGGCGTTTTGGTAGTAGGCCACGAGCTTCTCATAAGGCAGGTATCCCGGGAAGGTGATATTTGGGTATTGTTGCTTCAGCCTCTCCTGCCAGTAATCTTTTTTGCCAATGACGATCAACTTCAGGTCCGGGTTAGCTTCACGCAGGCGTTCATAGCTCTTGGCCAGCACCTCAACATTCTTATGAGGGTAGGTGGCCCCAACATAGAGGAGGTAGTCACTCTTAATTGGGCGGGGCTGCTTTTTATCCCCGGTGTGATCCTCGACGGCCTCGGGCGTAACGGTGATCTTTTCTGCGGCAATACCGTGCTTCCAGTGGTTAAGTACATCTTGTTTAACATATTCTGATGGCACAATAATCGCCTTAGAGCGCATCACGCTGCAGCGCAGAATGAACCGCATAGTCCAGTACTTTATTGGATAAATGATCTTATGGGATAGGCTGTTACGAATATTCTTAAAGTGGAGGAGCGTCAGATCATGGATGGTGAAGACGCGCTTGCCAAAATACAGTACGGGCGCATTGAAGGCCGTGAAGTGCACGAGGTCGGGCTTAAGCGAGTAAAGCATACGGAGGAGGCCAAATTGTTCACCGAGGCTGTAGTGCTTATAAGGGGCGAATTTCTTGGTAAAACGTTCATCATGTGGTTTCCATTTTGGATAATCAACCGTGCGAAGCAGCACGGTAAAACGATAATCGGCCGGCAGCTTCTCGAGCTCTCGTACCAAATTTAAACTATAACGGCTAATGCCGGTTCCATCGCCCGTTCGGGCATCAATAACAATATGCATGCTCCTATTATAGGCTTTTACCCAAAAAGCGCCATTTTTGCTAAAGCTCGTTAGAATTCTCACTTGATAGAAAGCCCTTATGCTTGGTATAATGAAGCTTGACTAAGGGGGTCAAAAAGACCATGTCAAAACACAAATCAAAACGCATTAAAATCATTCTCGTTGTGGCTGCTGTTTTGGTAGTGGGCTTAGGCACCTGGTTAGCGGTTCGCGTCAAGGACTCCAGTAAGAAAACGGCCAGCACAAAAACCGTTTCCACCGAGGAAGCTAAGAAAGCTGATGAGCTTAAGAAACCGACTGATACGACCAATGCCAGTGGCGATACCACGCCCAGCGCCGAAACTTCCATTAATAACCTAGCAATTATCATTAACCGTCCCGTCGATGGCGACACCATACCACTAAGTGAGGGAATAGAAATGCGCGTGACCGTGAGTGGCTCAAGCTCAAAAACTGGATCCTGTACCGTAGTGGCAACTGGCCCAAGCGGGCAAAAGGTTACTAAGTCGGCCGACTTTGTGGCTCAGACCAGTTATTCATCGTGTGCTATTGATTTTCCTGGCAGCCAGCTTAGTGCCGGTGTTTGGACAACCAGTCTGACGGCCACTTCCGGCGGCGCAACTTCTAAAGCGATTACGCAGAAAGTGACGCTCCAATGAGTCGATTAAAGAAACTTTTACTGGTACTAACTATTGCCGCAGCCGGGCTTGGTGTGTTTGCGTTTACTGCACCTAAGGCTCATGCTCTGAGCGGTAGCGAGTTTAATCCTGGTCGCATCATCGACGACAGTGTCTTCTTTAATAAAGACGCTATGAGCGTGAATGACATCCAGAACTTTATTTATAGCAAGTCGGGGAATTGTGATACCAATCATGCGACGGGTAATTCAAGTTATCAGCCGCCATGGACGTGTTTGTATCAGTACCGCGAGAATACCGACACCAAGGCGAATAATATTGGGAATCCTGGCGCAAATCCATCGGGTAGTAAAACCGCCGCCCAAATTATTTATGATGCCGCACAGGAATTTACCATTAGCCCTAAGGTCCTGCTGGTTCTTTTGCAGAAAGAACAGTCACTCCTGACCGATAACTGGCCCTATCCATCACAATATCGCGGCGCAACCGGTATGGGTTGTCCGGATACGGCCGCTTGTGATAGCCAGTATTACGGATTTTATAATCAGGTAAGAGGTGCTGCTCGTCAGTATCGACTATATGCGAATAACCCAAATAGTTACAATTACAAAGCTGGCCGAAACAATAATATTGGCTACAATCCAAACACCGGTTGTGGCTACCAGACCGTGTATATTCAGAACCAGGCCACGGCCGGGCTTTATAACTACACGCCCTACGTGCCAAATGCCGCTGCCTTGAATAATCTTTACGGCACCGGCGACGGATGTAGTGCGTACGGGAACAGGAATTTTTGGAGACTTTGGAATGACTGGTTTGGAAGTACGTATGGCGTAGCATATTCGGCTAGTTTTGCTGGTCAATCGGCTTATCCAAGTATTGCGCCTGGCGGAAGCTCCACGGCTTATATATCCTATAAGAATACTGGAGCAAGTGCGTGGTACGACGATAGTAGTCGCTCTTCGGGTCCATCTGGTACCCTGCCAACGCGCCTAGCTACTGGCAATCCAACCAATCGGGCAAGTGACTTCGGTTCAAGCTGGACTTCGGACAAGAATCGACCAGCATTAAACTTTTCTGCAGTTTACGAATCAAATGGCACAACGCTTGCTAGTAATCAGCATGTGGTGCAGCCTGGCCAAATTGGAAAGTTTAGCTTCACATTTAATGTGCCTGCTTCTCAGGGTGTGGGTGTATATCAAGAATACTTCCGTCCTGTTCTTGATGGCAGTAGTGACGGTGCCTTTGTTTATGATACCGTCTGGCTTGATGTGACAGTTAGTGGAACATACAGTTCGGCATGGTCTTCGCAGGGTTCATCACCCACTATTCACCCAACTGAAAGTTACGGCACCTATATTGCATATAAGAACACAGGCAATATCCCGTGGTTTGATGACCTAAGTATTTATGGGTCGCCTAACGGTACAAAGCCAGTGCATCTGGCGACATCCCGGACAATTAATCGTTCAAGTGTGTTTGGCGCCACTTGGGGTTCCGACAAGAATAGACCTGCAGACGTATTAGGGGCCGTGTATGAAGCTAATGGCACAACGCTTGCTAGTAATCAGCATGTGGTGCAGCCTGGCCAAATTGGAAAGTTTAATATCAATCTGCAGACGGCAGCCCAGCAGGCAGCCGGTAGTTTTACGGAATACTTCCAGCCTATTGTTGAGGGTGGGACAACAATGAATGACCCTGATACCTACTTAGCACCGAGCGTTAGCTCATTGCCATCGGGGGCAAGTACCGTTGCACCTCAGACGATCGGGATGACTCCGGGCGAAACAAAGACATACACAACTAGCTTCACAAATACTGGAAACTCAACCTGGACGCCTTCAACTGTTTTCTTGCAGCCAGACGGCGCAAGTTCCACGACCCTCTTTAAGGCCAGTAACTGGCTCAGCACAGCTAAAGTATCGGCGCTTAATCAATCATCAGTGGCGCCTGGTGCGACGGGCACCTTTAACTTGAGTATTACAGCACCAAGCCAGGCGGGCAACTATGCAATTAGCTTTGCACCCGGTAATGGTACAACGAGCTTTGGTAGCCCCAATGCCAAGTTTAATATCAGTGTTGAGCGTCCAATCTACTCAGCAACGTATGCCGGTCAGTCCGCTTACCCGACGATGCTTGCTGGTGGAAGCTCTGCGGCTCATATCTCTTATAAGAATACCGGCAATGTAGCCTGGTACGATGATACCAGTCGATCTAGTGGGCCATCTGGTACATTGCCGACTCGCTTAGCCACAGGCAGCCCAACCAACCGTGCGAGTGTGTTCGGCTCGAGCTGGACTTCGGACAAGAATCGGCCTGCGCTCAACTTCGGAGCCGTTTACGAGTCCAATGGCACAACTCTTGCAAGCGACCAGCACGTTGTGCTGCCTGGGCAGATAGCTAAGTTTACTTTTACCTTTAATACGCCTGCCAACGCCGGAGTCGGTCTCTACCGCGAATACTTCCGCCCAGTGTTAGACGGCAGTAGTGATGGCGCCTTTAGCTACGATAATGTATGGCTCGACGTTAGGGTCTCTCAGCCTATCTACTCGGCAACTTTTGCCGGTCAAGCTGCCTACCCAACTATTGCCCGAAGTGGTAGTTCCGCCGCCTACGTTTCATACAAGAACACGGGTAATGTTGCCTGGTACGATGATTCTAGTCGCGGGTCAGGTCCTGTCGGAACCCTTCCGACTCGTTTAGCTACTGGTAATCCAACTAATCGCGCGAGTGACTTTGGTTCAAGCTGGACCTCAGATAAAAACCGACCCGCATTAACATTCGGTGCTGTTTATGAGGCCGACGGAGCTACTCTAGCTTCCGATCAACATATCGTACAGCCTGGACAAATAGCCAAATTTGCCTTCACCTTCAACGTTAACTCTTCACAGGCGCTTGGTCTCTACCGCGAATACTTCCGCCCAGTGTTAGACGGCAGTAGTGATGGCGCCTTTAGCTACGATAATGTATGGCTCGACGTTAGGGTCCAGTAACCCTACATAAACGAATAGAAATACCGTCACTTTCTTGATATAATTAGTCCAATGAACAAAGACGCAAAGATATATATTGCAGGACATAGGGGGCTCGTTGGTAGCGCAATAAAACGAGCGCTAGAGAGTCAGGGCTACACGAATATTATCGGTCGTACGCGCGAGGAGCTTGATCTTACAAACCAGGCTAATGTCGAGGAATTTTTTGCCAATGAAAAGCCTGAATATGTAGTGCTGGCGGCCGCAAAGGTTGGCGGGGTGAACGCCAATAATATTTATCGTGCTGATTTTATCTATGATAACCTGCAAATACAAAATAATATTATCGGCTCTAGCTACAAGCACAAGGTCAAAAAACTACTTTTCTTAGGTAGCAGCTGTATTTACCCAAGATTGGCACCTCAGCCTATGACCGAAGAGAGCTTACTAACCAGCGACCTTGAGTACACCAATGAGCCTTATGCCATTGCAAAGATTGCTGGCATCAAGATGATTGAGAGCTTTAATATCCAATACGGCACCAACTATCTGTCCGTTATGCCAACCAATTTGTACGGCGTAAACGATAATTTTGACTTAGAGAAGTCACATGTAATGCCTGCTCTAATTCGAAAGACCATCCTCGCTCGATACCTTGAGGGGGGGGAGCCAGAAGAAGCTGCCAAGAACCTTGGTATTGAGTTCGAATCTAAAGAACAGGTGCTTGAGTCGGTTCGCAAGTATGGCATAGAAGAGCAAGAAGGTAAGATCGTCCTTAGGTTGTGGGGAACTGGTAAACCTTACCGTGAGTTCTTGCATGTTGACGATATGGCCGCCGCCTGTGTATTTGTTTTAAACAATGTAGACTTCAAAGACTTAACTGCAGAGATGAAAGAAATTAAGAACACCCATATTAATGTTGGTTACGATAGCGACGTAACAATCAAGCAGTTAGCCGAAAAGATTAAGGATATTGTTGGCTTTGAAGGTGAAATTAGATTTGATCTTTCAGACTTGGACGGAACGCCTCGTAAGCTAATGAGCTCAGCTAAACTCCATAGTCTCGGATGGAAGCACACCATTGAACTTGATGAAGGTCTAAGACGTACCATTGAGTGGTATCAGGGGAAGCAAGCATGAGTGCCAATACTACCGAACTCGTTATTAAACCCAAGAAGCATTTTGCCGTAGACTGGAAAGAGCTGCTACATTACCGTGAATTGTTTTTCTATTTTGCCTGGCGTGACGTAAAGGTCCGCTACAAACAAACAGCGATTGGTGCCAGTTGGGCCATATTCCAGCCGTTCATTACCATGGTGGTCTTCACATTGTTCTTTAATCGTGTCGCAGGCATCGAGACAGGATCCAAGGCTGTGCCATACGCAATATTTTCATTCATCGGTTTATTGTTCTGGAATTACTTCTCCAGTGCCTTAACCCGAGCAGGTAATAGCTTAGTAGATAACCAGTCAGTGGTCACAAAGGTTTATTTCCCTCGACTTATTCCACCTATTTCATCAACTATTGTTAGCCTGATAGACTTTGGCTTTGCACTTATAATCTATGTCGGGCTCATGGCGTACTACCAGATCCCTCCCACAGCATTAGGGCTAGCCTTATTTATACCAGCAATTGTTATTACTTTCTTTGCCGCGACTGGGCCCGGTTTATTTCTTGCTGCTCTGAATGTTAAGTACCGTGATATTAAGCAAGTTATGCCCTTCATAATTCAAACAGGATTATTCCTCACGCCAGTAATCTACCCAATCACATCTGTACCGCAAAAATATCAATGGTTACTATACCTCAATCCGATGACCGGTGTTATTAATATGATGCGCTCAAGCCTATTGGGTTTAGGGACAATCAACTGGCCGCTTACTGGGCTGTCGGTATTATCAACAATTATTATGTTTGTCATTGGACTGTATTATTTTAAGACTAAAGAACGAGAATTTGCGGACATTATATGAGCGATCCAGTCATTCAGGTTAAAAACCTCAGTAAAGTATATAAGATTAGCCATGAGCAGCGAGCGAGTGCCGGTAATAGCACACTTCGTGATACGCTGGTCGGTGCTGCACGCAAACCATTTGAGCTGATTAGCGGTCAAAAAATGGAGAAAGAGAAGTTCTGGGCTCTTAAGGACATCAATTTTGAAGTAAATCAGGGTGACACATTAGGAATTGTTGGTCGTAATGGCTCGGGTAAGTCGACGTTGCTTAAGGTCCTTTCGAGAATCGTAGAGCCTACTGAAGGTGAGATCCGTATGAAGGGTAGAGTGGCCAGTCTGCTTGAAGTAGGCACCGGCTTTCATCCCGAACTTACAGGTCGCGAGAACATCTTCTTCAATGGTGCAATTTTGGGTATGAAACAAAGTGAAATTCGGGCCAAGTTTAAGGATATCGTTGAGTTTAGTGAAATTGAGAATTTTCTTGATACGCCCGTTAAATTTTACTCAAGTGGTATGTATGTAAAACTGGCTTTTGCTGTGGCAGCTCATCTGGAGCCAGATATTCTTATCGTTGATGAAGTTCTTGCCGTGGGTGACGCAGCCTTCCAAAAGAAGTGTCTAGGTAAGATGAACTCGGTGGCAAAAGAGGGCCGAACAGTGCTATTTGTGAGTCATAACGCTAATGCGTTGCGAGACCTGTGCCAGACTGCTATATTGCTGGATCATGGCACAGTTAGCTTTGCAGGCTCCATATCAGATGCTCTAGAAGCTTACTCTTCAAGTTATACCGACTATTCTGCCGATTATGTCGCCAAGCCAAACCCCGATCAAGATGTCCAAATTCTCTCAATGAAAGTTTCTTCTAGTGATGGGAATACCTCTGGCGTATATGACTACAACAAGCCAATGAAGGCAGAGATCAGTTACGAGGTACGCAAATCTATTGCCGGCTCAGTTCTTGGTGTTGAACTTTATTCGCTCGATGGTGTGCCGCTGGTATCTTCATACGACATGAAGTCTATGGATAACAAGCCAGGTAAATATACAACTGAAGTTAATATTCCCGCCGGCTTCCTAACCCACAAGCAATACTACATCGTGGCTAGCATAGAAGAGCCTGGAAGCAGATACTATGATCGCACTGACGAACTATCTTTTGAATGCTATAAAGGTGATACTCTTGAAGATAAGCATAAGGCAGCCGGAAACTTTGGCTACATTGCTGATAACTTTACATGGAATCAGAAATCAAGCCACAACTAAAGATTATCTTGGCTACTGCATGTGATGAGCGGTATGCAAAAAGTGCCCTGCAGCTTATCGGTTCGATACAAAAATTTTCTCCAATATTCGATAAGATCTACCTGTACGATCTTGGAATACCCAAGCACTTTGCTTGGTGTTTTAAAAACATTAAAGGCGTTGAGGTTCGCAAGGTAGAGAAATTTAAAGAAGACTATCTCTTACATTGGGGA
>CAYPFI010000015.1:0-10202 GCA_964410005.1 uncultured Candidatus Saccharibacteria bacterium
CGAAGTGGACGACAAGGCCATCTTCTTTTTAGGTGCATGCTGGAAGAATCTCATTAAGGATAATCCTCCTAAAGAGTATCAACAGTTGCCGGCTTGCTATCATGCTGGTATCCGCCCTTCGGCTGATGAGGAGTTTATTTCTCCCTATGCTAAAGAAGTAGTGGGCGACGGTGATGATCGTGTGTCGTTGGTGGTGTTTACCACGCCAAGTTTGGATTATGTTGAGGAGCACCCCGACTTTAAATATGGTAGTGTTCTAGAGTCTCGACCCGATACTGCTGTCAAATGATATAATAGAAGCAAGATAAGCAGGGGAGCGCCATGTCTGGTCACTCAAAATGGGCAAGTATTAAGCACAAAAAAGCCATTACCGATGCGCGGCGCGGCGCGTCGTTTACCAAGCTTGCCAACTTGATTTCGATTGCCGCCAAACAGGGCGGCGCCGATCCAGAAATGAACTTCTCATTACGTCTAGCAGTTACTAAAGCTAAGGCTGCCAACATGCCCTCGGCCAATATTGAGCGCGCCATTAAAAAGGGTGCCGGCGGTGGCGATGGTGTTGCCTATGAAGAGATTACCTATGAAGGCTATGGGCCAGCTGGCGTAGCCATTATCATTGAGACGGCTACTGATAATCGTAATCGTACTGGCACTGAAGTCCGAACAGCCGTTACCAAACACGGCGGAAGTATGGGTACGGCCGGATCGGTGCTATTCCAATTTGATCATAAAGGCGTAATCGAGATCAACCAAAAACCAGGTGAGGATGCCGATGAGGCTATGCTCGCTATTATCGAAGCCGGTGCCGACGATATTGAGGACATGGAGGGTAGCTTTATTGTTTACACGGCGGCCAATCAGCTCGATGCCGTTCGCAAACAGTTGATCGCAAGTGGCTACGAAGTTACCAAAGCCGAGCTCCAGTATATTCCGCAGACTACCGTTGAAGTCGATGCCAAGGCCGCCGGCCAACTTATACGCATCACCGATACGCTTGAAGACTTGGATGACGTAACCAATGTCTACTCCAATTTCGAAATCCCCGATGATGTAATGGAAAAGCTAAACGCTTAGGCATGAGTTACGTTGTAACATCCGACATTCATGGTAATGAATATCAGGTTTCGCTTGATGAGCTTAGATGGCGTCCATCGGCCTATGGAATTGTAGTAAATGACGGTAAAATATTATTGACCAAGCAGTATGGGAAATTTGAAGTTCCTGGTGGTGGCGTTGATTTGGGTGAGACTCCGGAGGTAGCAGTTATTCGCGAGATCAAAGAAGAGACTGGCATAGAGGTTTCTGAGCCCCGACTCGTAAAGCATATGTCTAGTTTTTTCTCACATGAAGAACAAGGCAAAATGCAGCACAAACAGTCGCTGCTTTTATTCTTTATATGTGAGTATGTAGGTGGCAAGCTTTCGCTCGATGGCCTGATGGAAGATGAAAAGCTAGTTGCGGAGATGGCTGAGTGGGTATCGCTTTCCGATCTCGATGACGTCGACGCTGGTAGTACATTTGATTGGAAAAGCATTGTTAAAGAGGTTATGGAGTTATCATGAATCAAGAATATTTAGAATTTGCGAAAAGCCTGGCACAGGAAGCTGGCAAGATCATGCGCCGCTATTTTAATGCTGATGATGCTGGAACCATCGCCAAAGAGGACAAAACTCCTTTAACAATTGCCGATACTAGTATCAATCAGATGGTTATTGATGCCGTAAAAGCTAAGTATCCGGATCACGGAGTGCTGGGTGAAGAAGACTCATTTGGCGAGGATCGTGATAGTGTGTGGATATGTGATCCGATTGATGGCACTATTCCGTTTACTCATGGCCTGCCAACATCTGTTTTTTCATTAGCTCTTACCATTAACGGCTATCTTGAAGTTGCTGTTTTGTGCGATCCATATATGGACCGATTAGTATCAGCTGCTAAAGGCGAAGGGGCCTGGCTTAATGATCAGCCAATTGATCTCAAGGTTCAAAAACCCGATGTCAGTTGGGAGCTTGTAGCAGTTGAGATATGGACGGGCAGTAACCCTGATATTAGTGACAAAACCGTCATGACCAAAGTTTTTGCAGCATTTCAGGGTGATAGTATCTCCCCAGTTTACTTTGCATCAATGGCAACCGCTGGACTTCATGTTGCGGCTGGCAACTTCATGGCGACCGTAGCCGCCGCAGGCTACAAGTGGGATTTAGCTGCGCAAGATCTGATTATTCGTGAAGCCGGCGGCGTAGTAAGTGATTGCTGGGGTAATCGCGAGCCGCGTAACTACAAGGGCAAGGTTCGACCTGGTATTATTGCTGCGCGCAATGAAGAAGACTACGCCAGAGTATATAAGATTGTTGAACCATTCCTGGCTGGCGACAAACAGCAGGCTAGTTAATGCGCATCCTAGGAATTGATCCGGGCACGGCCATAACGGGATTTGGTGTGATCGATACTGAAGGTTCGCGATTTAGCTTTGTTGATGCGGGGGTAATTCGCACACCAAAAGAGCAGCCGATGAATGAGCGACTGAGCACCGTTTACGATGAGATCAAAGAGTTGATCGAAGAGTTTAAGCCGGATGTTATGAGTATCGAGCTGCTCTTTTTTGCACGTAATGTCACCACAGCCATGACGGTGGGGCAGTCACGCGGTATTGTGATGTTGGCTGCGACCCAGGCCAAGATTCCGATTTATGAATACACTCCCATGCAAGTTAAGCAGGCGGTGACGGGATATGGTAAGGCTGATAAAAAACAGATCCAAGAGATGGTTAAAAACTTATTAAAATTGGATCAAATTCCTAAGCCGGATGATGCGGCTGATGGTTTAGCGATTGCAATTACGCACGCTGGACAGTCATAAGGGTCGGTGACCCGACGACGCCGATGTTCAGTCAGCGCCGTCGGGCTACCAGTTGAGGTGCTCGTTGCCCTCGGGATGGAAGCGCTCTAGCTGGAGGCCTCCGAAGCGCCTCGTCGCCTCTCCCTTCACTTCTTCCCACTCATCCGAGGACATGCCGCTGGCGACCTGCGCGTGCATTACGCCTTCGGTGTACAAGGTTCCGAGTCGCGGCATGAGTGCACGGTAGGCGCTGGCCGCGGGGTAGGGACGATTGACGGTGTAGGTGGTCGGACAGGCGGAGGCCGCGATGAGCGTCTCCTGATGACCCAGCTCGAAGATGATCATCACTTCGCGGGTGTCAGCCATCACCACCACCGCTGGGTGACCGCTTCGGCGTGTTGGACGCGGGTGAAGGGGCGGTTCTCGGGCTCTCGGATGCTCCGGAAGAGGGGCTTGACCGCCGCGAGGTAGGCCTGCGGATCGGTGCAGTCCATGTCGACCAGGATGACGACGCCCTTGATCTGGCTGGCCGAGTAGTGCAGCACCGTCGCCTTGACGTCGCTGAGCTTGTTGGCCGAGTCCTTGATGCGGGGCACCACGGCCATCACCAGACGGCTGTTGCCGGCGTTGGACTTGATGAGCTTGATGAGCTCAGCCTGTCCCTTGGCAGTGCAGTAGCTGGTTTCGGTCGGGAAGAGGGGGACCTTCTCGCCGCCAACGAGCGTTCGGTGAGGCACCGAGCGCGCATCGACGACCAAGGTAATTCCTTTATTCATGGCAGGACCTCGTGAGTTTGGACGGATTGTGGAGAACGTAGACACTAATATACCAGATAAGTATACAGATTGCGAGCATAAGCATTACCACACAAACCCCGAACATCTGGTACAATAGAGGCATGATTGCAACTCTGACCGGAACTGTTACGCATAAGCTCGAAACCTCGTTAGTTATCGAGATTAATGGCATTGGTTATGAGGTCCTAACCATTGTTGATGATTGGGGCGCCGCCAAGGCTGGTTCGGCGATGAGCTTCCATATTTATGAACAAATTCGCGAAGATGCGCACAACTTGTATGGTTTTACCGACCTACGAGCCAAGGAGCTATTCATTAAGTTACTAAGCGTTAATGGCGTTGGGCCAAAAGTGGCATTAGCTACATTGAGCGCGGCTGGTGTTGATCGATTGAGTCAAGCCATTGCGTCCGGTGATACGGGATTACTCAAGGGTATTAGTGGTGTTGGCAAGAAGACGGCCGAACGCATTATGGTTGAACTTGCTGGTAAAGTTACCATGGTTGCGGCCCCCGTACATGATGAGACCTACCAAGCATTGATGGGGCTGGGTTATACGAACTCGCAAGCTGCAGATGCTGTCGCTAACCTGCCTGCCGACGTCACTGATGTGGGCGAGCGGGTTAAGTTGGCCCTGAAAGGCATGCGATGATTGAGCGTATTGCTTCGGCTGAACTGCCTGATGAAGCAGCTCCGCAAGAGGCGCAGTTTGAAGAAACGCTACGTCCTAAAACCTTTGACAGCTATGTTGGGCAGGACACGTTAAAGGCGAATCTCCATGTGGCTATAACTGCTGCCAAGCGTCGCGGCGAACCCATCGAGCACGTTCTTTTATATGGTCCACCTGGACTTGGTAAGACTACTATGGCAGGTGTAATTGCGGCTGAGATGGGAACCAATGTGCGCGTTACGAGTGGTCCGGCTATTGAGCGGGCAGGGGACTTAGCCAGTTTACTCACCAACTTGAATGAGGGCGATATTTTGTTCGTGGATGAAATTCATCGTCTGCCCAAGACGGTTGAAGAAGTATTATATCCAGCCATGGAAGATTATGGCATTGATGTCATGCTTGGCAAAGGGCCAAGTGCTAAGAGTATTCGCCTGGATTTACCCAAGTTTACCTTGATCGGTGCTACCACTCGAGCTGGTGCATTGGGGGCGCCGTTCCGTGATCGCTTTGGGCTGGTCCATCGCTTGGAGTTTTATACCGAAGACGAAATGGTGAAGATTTTGCAGCGTTCTGCTGGGATTCTTGGGGTTAAGCTTGAACCAGAAGCGGCCTTGGAGCTTGCTCGGCGCAGTCGTTTAACTCCGCGCATCGCTAACCGTTTACTGCGCCGCCTGCGTGATTATGCTGAAGTTCATGGCGATGGAATTATCACGAAGCAGCTCGCTCATAAAGCACTGGATATGCTCGAGATTGATGCGCTAGGTTTAGACGCCAGTGATCGACGTCTGCTCAATGCCATCATTGAGCACTATAACGGCGGCCCGGTTGGTATTGATACTATTGCGGCATTGGTCAGTGAAGAGCGGGGGACTATCGAGGATGTTTATGAGCCCTTCCTTATGCAAATTGGCTTTTTAGAACGCACCCCGCGTGGTCGAAAAGTTACGCCAAAAGCTCATGTTCATCTAGGGGTTGAGCCACCGATTGATGCCCAGGGAAGCCTATTGTAATGAGCTCACACTCAGCTCGATCCCAGCGAGTTCGTAATGAGGCTCACAATCGGCCCGACAAAGTCTGGCTCAAAAATGGCCAGTTTGTAGAAAAAAAATACGCAAGCCCCAAAGCATCGTCAACTACATTGTCCGGTGGCACTGAACTCGCAAAACTTGTCGCTGAGGCCGATTCTCATCTGGTGGCCATGCGCAAAATTGTGCGCTAGTGTATAATTATGGCATAACAAGGAGCTCGTATGGCCCAGCCTGAATATCTTGCCATGAACCCCGGTGAAGAAGTAATTGTTGAGGCTCATCGCCACTGGGTGAATGTGCTCCCATTTTTTGTAAGTACCGCTATTGTCATTGTGGCTGGCTTTTTAGCTATCGGCTACGTTGGGGCTAATCCAGAGGCTGCTAGTAAATTGTTCCCCGGTCTTGGCATTGGCATAGTAACGCCCGTAGTTGCATTGCTCGATATCATCGCCATCATTACGCTGTTCTTTGCCTATACGGTGTATCGTCAGAACAAGATTATCCTGACCAATATGCACTTCATTCAGATAACTCAGACTGGTCTATTTGGGAGGACTCTTAGTAAGCTCAGTCTTGATGAGCTTCAAGATGTTCGCGGTAGCCGCAAAGGCGTGTTCGGTACCATACTTAACTACGGCGAGATCCTTATTGAAACTGCCGGTAACGAAGAAAACTTCTTCTTCCGTCCCGTTGCCGATCCGCTGAATGTTGCTGAAAAGATTAATGATACCCATGAGTATTACGAGCGCGCATATCGTGCGACATCAGGTATTGATCATGCAGCGCCTCAGCAGCCTACCCCAGAAGTGCCACAGCCTGATCAACGCTAATTTCGCCCTTGGTAATAAGGGTGCCAAGCCGTTTTGCAAAGAAGCTGTTCTCGGCTAAGTAGGATCCAATAGCTTGATTATCGGCACCACTGGCTAGGAGTTGTTGTAACCCCGGTTTTACCGTAAGCCACTCCGGCACCATAATATGATCGACAAGTCCTTTGTGGCAACTATGGCAGCCAGGACCTTGGCGATATAACTGGGCACTATCGGCGAGAAAAAACTGCTTAGTAAGTACTGCCTTAAGTGGGCCAACCGGCTTGAATCCAATGCGGCAACTTTTGCATAAGCTAGAGATTGCATGCTGAACAATAATGAGTCTGAGGCTGGCAGCCAAGAGGGCTGGTGCCATGGGGTAACGCTGCAGGTTGCTTATAACCGATTTTAAGTGAGTGCCGTACATTCCAGAGATGACCAGGTGTTGACTGAGGGCAAAATCCACAAATTGTTCAGCCACCGAACCCTTGCCAAGGTTGGTGGTGACGATAGCTTGGGGATTTTGGGTGATCACGGCTGCAGCAATATCGGCGAGTGGCAGGGCATGAGTTATTTCGATCTGGCTCACCGCCGGCAGACGATAGCGCATTGGTTCTTCAATCGAGCTAACGGTAGTGTGTGGTTGCTTGCTAGCTTCTAGCGCCAGGGTCGCCAGAGTGGTTGGTATGTCGGCTGCAGCGTTACCGGCAATTATGACAAGTCCACGGCCATTTTTAATAACAGCGTGTAGTTCCTCTGCTTCATTTACCGTATAGCCAATCGCAGGCAAAGTCGGTAGGCTCGCTATGGGCGATACTAAGCGCAGTACCATTTTCTCGCCATCCATGACCGGCACTGTACTGACAGCAACATCGTGCAACTCGCCATTAATATGAAGGGCAAAACGACCATGGTGGGGCCGCTCAGTGTCGGCCACATCACTGCCAACCTGGATCTTGCACCAGCTGAGTAGCCCGGCGTAGCGGTGAAGGGGTAGGGTGCTCATAACTTGCAGACGGCTGCCTACCCGACGCTTAATAAGTAGATCGTTATTGTGGGGCTCAAAGTGAATATCTTGCGAACCATTGCGGGCAGCTTGTTCGACGAGTGTCATGAGTAGTTCGCGAGTCGAGAGGGGCAGGGGAGTAGTGTCGAGTTTACGATATACCTGCATAACCGAACGGAGGCCTTTGCTAGTGGCCAGGTAACGACGAACAGTCTTACCGCAGTAGTGACGGATGGCTTTACGAGCTTGCTCATTGCGTGGATCAGCCATGGCTACCTTGATACTCGTGGCGGTTTCATCAAAACAAACGACGTGATAGCGCAAGGCAATTTGGCGAGGGAGGCGCATGGCAATCTTATTAGGGATGGTTTGTTCGGTAAGGTCGATAAAAGGTACGCCAATACGTTTGGCGTGAGCTTTGGCAATTTGCTCTTCAGAAACGGCGCCTGCTTTAAGAGTAGTCTGCAGTAGTCCGACATTGCTTTGACGGCTATCGGCAACTAGCTCGCGGACCGTTTCGGCCGGAAGTTTAAGGTCATGAAGGAGGATTTGGCGCAGCTCACCATCTGCAATTTTCATACCAACAGTATAGCATAATTCTCATGCTTGCAGTTCGGTTTTTGTTCGGCTAAGCTTAATCTACGGGGCGCATTGACAAGGAGGGTTGATGAAGCGATTGATCAGCATCGTGGGTATTATAAGCATTGTCGTAATATGGCCAGCAAAACTATTGGCGGCCGGAACAAATCATATTGTTATTAGTGAAATTCAAACTGGCTCAGTCAGCGACGCATCTCAAGAATTTATTGAGCTGTATAACCCAACCAGTTCGGCTGTGATGTTTGAAAACTGGATTATGGAGTACGCCAGTTCGGCCGGCACGACGTGGACCAAAAAAGCGACATTTAGCGGAACTATCCCAGCCTATGGATTCTATCTGCTGGCAGCATCAGGTTATCTGGCGTCCGATGGCAGTATGACGTCTGGGCTGGCAACTACGGCTGGGCATGTTCGAATAAAAAATAGCGCCGGTGTGGTTGTCGATTTAGTCGGCTGGGGTTCGGCGACCCATGCCGAAGGTAGCCCCGTAAGTGCACCAATTGCTGGCGGTAGTATTGGGCGTACGCCTGGTCGACTTAGTTCACAAGCGGGAAATGGGGAAGATAGTGACAATAATAGCAATGACTTCGTAGCTCGCGAAGTTGCTGAACCACAACGAATAAGTTCACCTATTGAAAATCCAGCTCTTGTACCGCCAGAGATTGTAGATCCTGATACGGAAGATGAAGGGGAGGTTAAGGCGCCGATCTACTTACCCATTTATATTACCGAAGTACTCCCCGACCCGATTCCACCGTTAACTGATTCCAGGGACGAGTTCATTGAGTTGTTTAATCCAAATGATGTGGTAGTGAACCTGAAGGGCTATACCATCCGTACCGGCAGCAGTTTTAAAAGCTACTACACAATTGGCGACGTGAGTATTGCTGCAGGTGGATATGCCGCTTTTTATTCGGTTGATACCAAACTCGGATTAACTAATAGTGGCGGCGCGGTGCAGATTCTTGATCCACTTGGCACTATGTTAGATGTGACCGATGCCTATGGTACTGCCAAAGCGGGGCAGGCCTGGGCAAATATTAATGGGTTGTGGAATTGGACGCTTGAGGCAACTCCTGGAGCTGCTAATGTATTGTCTGAGCCGACATCAAGGGTAGCTGCAGCTGCCGTTGCCAAATCAACGACGAAAAAAGTGACCGTTAAGAAGGCTGCAGCCAAGAAGGCAGCAGTAAAAAAGACGAGCAAAGCGACTGCCAAGAAGACCAAGGCAAAGACCACAAAGACGGGGATAGCGGCCGCTACTTCGGCGATTGCCGACCCCAGTCCCCTGGCTCGCTGGTTGCTCATTGGCGCTGGGTGCTTTACCATAATGTATGCAATCTATGGATTCAGACATGATATATACAACTACTACATCAAAAGCCGAAGAAACCTCCAGACTTGGATACAAGATAGGCCAGCTTTGCCGTGGCGGCGAAACTCTCGAGCTGGTAAGTGATCTGGGTGGGGGAAAGACAATCTTCGCAAAAGGACTAGCTGCTGGACTTGGGTATGAAGGGGAAGTGTCCTCCCCTACCTTTGTCATTAGTCGCGACTACCAATTACCCAAGGGCTTGAGTCTTCATCATTTTGACCTTTATCGAATTGGTAATGGTGATATGGCGGCATTAGAACTAGCCGAATTCATTGCTGATCCAAAATCTATTACGGCAGTCGAGTGGGCCAGTAATGTGCAGGGCGTGTTGCCTAAAGAGCGCATCACGGTATACTTGCGAGTGATAGGGGAAGAGACAAGAGAAGTAGAAGTAGTAACGACACCCATGTACGACTATATAGCAGAAGGATTAAACACATGATTTTAGTATTACGGACTGACACCATGACGGCTTTTTTGGGCCTGCTCTCCCCCACTGGCGAAACGATAAAAAGCAAGGAGTGGGAAGCTGGGCGCCAGCTCTCGGTGCAATTGCCGGGAGCAATCGACGAAATACTCAGTTCGGTAGATATCGATTACAAAGGTCTTTCAGGCATTATCGTTTATGAAGGACCAGGATCGTTTACCGGTCTTCGCATCGGCATTACTATTGTTAACACTATGGCTCACGAGCTCAATATTCCTATTGTTGGCTCAACAGGCAGTGACTGGGTTGAAGTCGGTTTAGATAAGCTCAAACAGAGCAAGCCGGGGATCATCGTCATGCCTGTTTATGGCGGCGAAGCTAATATTACGAAGCCAAAGAAATAACTAGGCGGCTTCTAGAATTCGGATTCTTTTGTCATGATCTAAGATCATGGAGCGGTTTTCTGCTGCGGTTTTGATATTCTCAACAACTATTGCGATATGATCCTCCATGCGTTCATTCTTGACTTGAAACTCGTGAAATTGAAGCTGGAGTTTTTGAAAGCCAAATTCGAGTCTGCCAACTCGTGTCTCAAGCTTATCCAGCCTACGATTAATAATAACTATTTCTTGCTTAATTCCAGCGATATCTAACTTA
>CAYPFI010000016.1:0-9943 GCA_964410005.1 uncultured Candidatus Saccharibacteria bacterium
CCTACTCGTTGTCGGCGGTATCTATGTTTACAAGGTGTATTCGGCTGGTCGTAATATTCTTTCTGGCTCAGCTCAGTTAGCTCCAGCCTTAGATGACTTGAGCAAACTTAAAGGCGAGGGTGATGGTCGCGTTAATATTGCGCTGCTGGGCATTGGCGGCGGTGATCATTCTGGCGGCAGCTTGAGCGATACCATTATGATTGCCAGCCTCGATGTAAAGACTAAGGATGTGGCCATTGTGAGTGTGCCGCGTGATCTTTACGTTAAGATTCCGGGTTATGGCTACGATAAGGTAAATGCTGCTCATGCATATGGCGAAAAGTATAACTATAAGGGTGGCGGTGGCGCCCTGGCCAAGGAAACGTTTGAGCAAAACCTGGGCGTGCCCATTCATTACTACGCGCGTATCGACTTTGATGGTTTTAAGAAGGCAATTGATGTGGTTGGCGGTATTGATATCGCTAATAAAACTACGCTCTACGACTCAGAATACCCCTGTGATAGTAATCAGTACAAGTCATGCGGCTATAGTCTTAAGCCTGGTACGTATCACATGAATGGCTTGCAGGCTCTTAAGTATGCCCGATGTCGTAAGGGCACCTGTGGTGATGATTATGGCCGTGCAGCTCGTCAGCAAGAAGTGCTGGTGGCATTGCGCAAGAAGGCTTTATCTCTGGGAACGTTGGGTAATCCGGCTAAAATCGCTTCACTCATTGATGTGGTTGGCGGTAACTTTAAAACCGACTTGAGCTTTGGTGAGATCAAGAAGTTGGTAAGTATTGGTAAGGATATCGATGCCACTAAGATTATTAATAAAGTCTTAACGAACAATCCAAATGATGGGTCGACGCCGCTGGTGCAGAACGACATGATTAATGGTGCCTCAGTGGTCGTGCCAACGGCTGGTGTCGGTAACTTTACAGCCATCAAGGCCTTCATGCGCTCGTTGTTTGTTGATAACTATATCAAGACTGAGAACGCCAAGATTGAAATCCAAAATGGAACCCTACGAGCCGGCCTCGCTGCTACTACAGCAACGCTTCTCAAGGGCTATGCCTATAACGTCGTTGGTATCACTACAGCTGATAAGACAACCTATCCTAAATCGGTGATCTACGACTACACTAATGGCAAGAAGCCTTCATCGGTTAGGTACCTGGAAAATCGCTTCAAAGTGAAGGCTATTAAGGCTACTGCACCTGCTGCCACGACAAATGCTGATGGCACGACTAGCACTGTACCGGACATCCGTATTATTATAGGTAGTGATTACGTAGCGGAGGATTAGGGGGATATGAAGAAACTCTTTGCAACTGGCGGTTTGATCTCGACGCTGCTGATTGCCGGGGTATTAATCGGCTTTGCACTGCCCAGGCACCAAGTTTTGGCGTTCTTGGCCGTGGGCACGATTGAGTTTTACGTATGGTGGCGCCGTCATGACAGTAACTTCAAGCTCGCTATGGACACCTATGATAGCTGGCTTGCCAGTTTGGCTGCGGTGGTTCTGGTGGCCATCAGCCCACAGATTATTACGCAAGTAACCGTCATTGTTGTCTTTATACTGTGGCGCCTGGCAGCGCACCTTGGCCTCCTGGCTAAGTATCCCGGAATGAAAGCCTTGGCCATGCAGTTCGCTTCACTCTGTGCCATCTTTAGTGCGGCTCAGGTATGGCGCTGGCAGGCCGCCGTTGTTATGGTGCTTGCCTGGAGTAGTTCGTGGTTAGTGGCGCGGGGTTTCCTGGCCTCAACCAACGATAAACAGGCCAGTCTCTTGGCGGGCGTCTGGGGCCTAGTGGTGGCTGAGCTAGCCTGGATTATGAGCTGGTGGATGATTGCCTACCTTAGTCCTGGCGCCTATATGATTGTTCCGCAGGCTGCTTTATTGATTACCGGCGTTGCCTACATACTGGGTGGTATCTATCGGCTGCATCGAACCAACCAACTAAGCCGCAATCGATTATTTGAGTATTTGGTAGTTGCGAGCGTGTTGCTGGTTATTATTTTAGCGGGTACGCGCTGGAACGGCGCAAGTTAAAGCAAGAGGAGGGTGTATGGCAGTATCGAATCGAAACAAGTGGATCATAGCCGGGGCAGTATCGCTAAGCTTGGTAAGCGCCGTCATAGGTGGTTATGTTAGTAACAATTGGTTTGATGAGACGACCAAGAGTACCGTAACCTCAGCTGGAACGGTTACAAAAGATAGCATAGCTTTGGCTGATGTTATTAAAGAGGTTTCGCCCAGCGTGGTCAGTATTACGGCTAGTAGCTCTCAAGGGCAATCGGCTGGCTCAGGTATAGTGCTGAGTTCTGATGGATTAATTTTGACTAATAAACATGTTGTTAGCGCCGACAATGTCTCGTACTCAGTAGTTATGAGCGATGGTAAGACCTATAAAGATGCCAAGGTGCTTGCCCGTGATCCGTACAACGATGTGGCTTTCATCAAGATTGATGCTAAAGGCCTTAAACCAGCTAAACTCAGTGATAGTGATCACTATGTAGTTGGCCAGCGCGTGGTGGCCATTGGTAATGCACTCGGCCAGTTCCAGAATACAGCTACGGAAGGCATTGTGAGTGGTTATGGGCGTAGTATTACGGCTGGAGATGGTAGTGGGAGTGGTAATACCGAAACGCTCACTAACCTTATCCAGACCGATGCCGCAATTAATCCTGGCAATTCTGGTGGTCCACTCGTAACGACCGCCGGTGAAGTAATTGGCATGAACACGGCTACGGCAGGAGACGCTCAAAACATTGGTTTTTCCATTCCTATTAGTGAGATCAAGAACCAGATCAAGAGTGTGCAAGAAACGGGTAAGATCGTCCGTCCGTACCTTGGAGTACGCTATGTGCCGCTGACCCCACAACTAGCTGAGCGTAATAATCTGAGCGTTGATTACGGTGCCTATCTGACAAGTGTAGTTCAGGGTAGCCCAGCCGAAAAGGGCGGCTTGCAGGCCGACGATATCATTACCAAGATCAATAACGACCAGTTTAACTCGAGTAACTCTCTTCAGAGCCTGCTGGCTAAATATCAAGTAGGAGATGAGATTACCGTTACCTATGTCCGCGATGGCAAGACACAAACAACGAAGATAAAGCTCGAACAGGCGCCTACGAGTTAAGCTGGAAGCCGAGAATAAAATAATCTTCTTCGATAGTGCGCAGATCGATTTTTGCAGCCTCGACTTTGAGATTGGCCTGCTGCCACGGATCGCATTCGGTGAATAAGTAGCCTTTTGGATTCAAGTGAGCAGGTAACTCGGTCAAGAACCGTCGATAAATATCGAGACCATCTTCACCACCAAACAGAGCAACGGTTGGTTCTTTCTGAACCTCTGGCATAAGATCGGCATTATCCTGAAGATAGGGGAGGTTAGTGGCGACCACATCGAACGTTTGTGAAACATTATCGAATAGATCAGATTTCACAAGATTGATGTCCAGCTTAAGCGTTTCGATGTTTCGACGAGCAACACTTAGGGCTGCATCGTTGACTTCAGTGGCCCATACTTTGAGGTCGGGGCGGTGTGTTTTGATAGCGATGGCGATAGCGCCACTGCCGGTACCAATGTCGATTAGTGTGCCATCCTGTGGTGCGTGCTTAACCGCAAATTCAACCATCTTTTCAGTCTCAATACGGGGAGTGAGAACATTCTCATCGATGTATAAGTCGATACCGTAAAATTCGCGGGTGTTGGTGAGATGCACCAAAGGACGACGTTTAGCTCGTTCGTTGATAAGTTCGATGAAGTCGCTGGCTTTCGTGTCGTCCATGTCGTCATCAAGGTGGGCGAGCACATTGGCGCGCGGCATATCCATAACTTTGGCGAGGAGCAACGACGTGTCGATTCGGGCACTTTCGATACCAGCTCGCTTAAGTTGCTTGGTTCCAAGTTGGAGGGCTTCTTCGAGCGTCATGCGCCAGCTGCTTGGAGGCGCTCGGCGAGGTCGGCGGCCTGCATGGCCTCAATCATATTACCAATACTGCCCGTCATATAGCCCGGCAGTCCGTGTTCGCTGCGGCCAATGCGGTGATCGGTGATGCGGTCTTGAGGGAAGTTATAGGTGCGGATCTTCTCGCTGCGATCACCCGTACCGATTTGGCTAAGGCGCTGATCGCTCAGTTCTTTTTGCTCGGCTTCGAGTTTAGCAGCTAACAATCGGCTGCGCAGCACGCCCATGGCCTTGAGTTTATTCTTAAGTTGACTCTTTTCATCCTGGCAGGTTACGACAGTGCCGGTAGGGAGGTGGGTGATGCGTACGGCTGAATCAGTCGTATTAACGCTCTGGCCGCCGTTACCGCCACTGCGGAAAACATCGATGCGCAAGTCATTAGGATTAATCTCAATATCTGTTTCTTCGGCCTCTGGCAGAACAGCCACGGTAATCGTACTGGTATGAATACGGCCACCTGATTCAGTAGCCGGAATACGCTGCACGCGGTGGACGCCACTTTCGTATTTTAGCTCGCCGTAGGCACCCTCGCCCTTAACGCCAAAGACCACTTCTTTATAGCCGCCCACGTCACTAGGGCTCTCGCTGATAAGCTCAACTTTCCAGTTCTTGGTTTCGGCATAGCGCGTGTAAGCTCGGAATAGCTCGCCGCCAAACAAACTGGCTTCGTCGCCGCCAGCACCGGCCCGAATTTCGACGATGACATTCTTGCTATCAGAAGGATCTTTAGGAACGAGAGCAAGCTTTAAGTCTTCTTCGGCTGCTTCGAGTTTCTTTTCTGTTTCGGGTAATTCCATCTCGGCCAGTTCTTTGAGTTCAGGATCACTGAGTGATTCCTTGAGGTCTTTGATCTGGGTTTTAAGACTGGCAACCAAATCGTATTTGCCGAGGAGTTCGGCTACTTCGCTGTGACGGCGGCCAACTTCATTCATCTTGGGTGTGCCAAACAAGCTCGAGTCTTGCAGTGACTCGGCGAGCTGGTCATATTCCTGGCGTAGTGATTGTTCAGTTTCAGTCATAGTACTTTCCTAGATAATACAAAAACGTGCTGACACTATTGTATCAAGCACGTCTTGTATTTGCGAAGTTATTGCTCAGTAGGGGCTTCGGTAGTGTCTTCTTCGACAGCTTCATCAGCCTTGCGTGTCTTCTTAGGCTTAGTAGCAGCCTTAAGTTCATCGGCAGCTTTACGGCGAGCCATAAATTTGTCGACGCGACCAGCAGTGTCCACAAGCTTTTGCTTTCCGGTATAGAACGGATGGCATTGGCTGCAGATTTCTACTTCAATAGCAGATACGGTACTGCGGCTCTCAAAGGTAGTGCCACAGCCGCTGCAAGTTACTTTGGTTTCCATGTAATCTGGGTGGATGTTTGCTTTCATAGGTTCTAAGTATAGCAAAGATGTACGCATCTATCAAGAGTCATAAAGGCCCAGACTTGTTTCTAACCTGGTTTATTGATATAATGACTTCACAAAGTATTTAACGTAACAGTCTGCGCGGTAATCCTCCCACCCATGGGAACGCGCTTACGAAGAAAGAAGGATTACATGGCTACTCAAGTAGACCTCAAGCAATTGCTTGAATCGGGTGCTCATTTTGGTCACCAAACTCGTCGATGGAACCCTAAGATGAAGAAATACATCTTTGGTGTTCGCGGTGGTATTCATATTATTGACCTAGTACAGACGGGTGCACTACTCGAAGACGCACTGAAGTTTGTCACCAAGGCTACCGAAAACGGTGGCGATGTTTTGTTTGTTGCCACTAAGCGACAGGCCAAGAACGTTGTTAAGGACGCTGCAGTTGCAGCTGGTATGCCGTATGTAACTGAGCGCTGGCTCGGCGGTATGCTGACTAACTGGAATACCATTAGTAAGCGTATTACTCGTCTTAAGATGCTTGAAGACCAAAAGGCTAGTGGCGAGATGGAGACCAACTACAATAAGAAGGAAGTTGGTGTTTTGACTGAAGAGACTGCCAAACTCAATCACATCTTTGGTGGTGTTAAGGATATGGCAAGTATGCCCGCCGCTGTTTTTGTAGTAGATGCTCCGCATGAGAATACTGCAATCCTCGAAGCTCGCCGCCTTGGTATTCCTGTTATTGCCTTTGCCGATACGAACGCCAATCCAGACCTCATCGATTACCCAATTCCAGCTAACGATGATGCTATTAAATCGGTAACCGTCATTACTCAGATGATTGCTGACGCTGCAAGCGCTGGTAAAGCTAAGTATGTAGCTGGTCGCAAGGAAGAAGTAGAAGAAGTTCAGGAGGTCAAGTAATGGGAGTTTCCGTAGAAGATATTAAGAAACTGCGTGAGCAAACAGGCGCCGGTATGATGGCCGCCAAAAAGGCTCTTGAAGAAGCCAACGGTGACTTTACCAAGGCACAGGAGAACTTGCGTCTGGCAGGTGCTGCTAGTGCCGCCAAGAAAAGCGATCGTGAAGCGGCCGAAGGTCTGATTGAAGGTTATGTCCACGATGGTCGCATTGGCGTCCTCGTTGAGATCAACTGTGAGACAGATTTCGTGGCTCGTACCGAAGATTTTAAGCAGTTTGCCAAAGATATTGCTATGCATGTTGCAGCTACTGCTCCAGATTACATCCGCCCAGAAGATGTTCCTACTGAAGTGATCGACAAGGAAAAGGAATTGGTCGGCAAAGAGTTGGCTCAGGCTGGCAAGCCAGCCGAGATGATCGAAAAGATCACCGAAGGCAAGATCGATAAGTTCTTGGAGCAGATCTGCCTCGTTAAACAGCCTTTCATCAAGAATCCTGATATTACTATTGAGCAGCTAACCGCTGAATTGGTTGGTAAGCTCGGCGAAAACATCGTCATCGGCAAAATTAGCCGAATGGCTCTGGGAGAGAAGTAATGGACGTCCGCGGGTTGGTCGCGAGTGTCGATACTAAGTTTAATAAGGCGCTTGAGCACCTTGATGGTGAGCTGAGCAGTCTACGAACGGGTCGCGCCAGCACCTCAATCGTTGATGGCCTGAATGTTGATGTTTATGGCCAGCAGATGAATCTTAAGACTATTGCTACCATCACGACGCCAGATGCTCAGACTATTGCTATTAGTCCCTGGGACAAAGCTAACTTGCAGCCTATCGAGAAGATGTTGCGCGAGAATACGCAACTGGGCCTTAATCCAAATAACGATGGTCATACCATCCGCCTCAATATTCCGCCACTAACCGAAGAGCGCCGTCGTGACATTGTAAAGAGTATGGGTCCAATTGTTGAGGCTGCTCATATTGCCATGCGTAGCAGCCGTCATGAAGTGCTTGATGCTATCAAGAAACTCGAGAAAGACAAGCAAGCCACCCAAGACGACGTTAAATGGGCCGAAGATGAGCTCAATAAGAAAGTGACTACCTATAAAGCTAAGGTCACCGAAGTCGAAAAGGCCAAGACCGCCGAAATCATGACGGTTTAATGTCCCTGTAAAGCTATTGCCTAGGCTGTCCATATTTGTTATGGTTACTTTATAAATAAGGGCCTTACAAGTGGCAACAAAAAAAGTCAATAAAAGTTCGAAGTCTCAAGTAACTAAAGTTCAGATGAAGAAGACTAATAACCGACTCGTAATGGCGGTCGTTATGCTAGCCGTTGTTGCTGGCGGTTTTGTCGTTTATCAAACCTTTGCGGGATTGAATATCATCGATCGAGCGACTGGTGGTCCGTGGACGCTTACGTCGCAGATTAAGACATTTAATACTCTCAGATTTACGCCTGCAAAGGTTGGCGTCGGTGGAAAAGTGAGTCGATATAAGATATGCGCTAATGCCGGTACTGGCGGTGCAAATGCTACTTTTATTGCTCGGTCACCATTTAATTCGGGTAGGGTAACCGTTTATAAGAATCGTCAAACGGTATGTACCCCAGCCACTTCATTAACGGGTGGTGCTATCACTCCTCAGTTACAAAAGTATGCTGGCCCAAATATTAAAATGACTGATGTTTATCTCGTAAAAGAGTAGAAGCTCATTTGCGGTCGATTCATGCAATAAAGGTGCTTCGGCGCCTTTTTGCTTTGCATAATTCTGATATACTTAGGTCATGATTATTGCTATCTTACTTGTTGTTCTAATTTTTGGTTTATTAGTTTTTGTGCACGAATTGGGTCATTTTGTGGCGGCTAAGCGTGGCGGTGTTGAAGTTGAGGAATTTGGTTTTGGATTTCCTCCTCGAGCCATTGGCAAGAAGGTCGGGAAGACGATTTATAGCATCAACTGGCTGCCATTGGGTGGTTTTGTACGCCTTAAGGGCGAAGATGGAGATGATAAGAGTAAGGGGAGCTTTGGTGCCGCCAGTTATCGCCGGAAAATGATTGTGCTGACGGCTGGCGTATTGATGAATGCCTTGGTGGCTTATCTGATTTTAGCTGCATTATGTTTTACGGGTATTCCGGCATCAGTGGCCTCAACATTGAGTAGTGCTCCTGTGAATCGAGAGCAAGCTGCCAATATATTGGTGCTTGGTGTGGCCGACGGCTCGCCGGCCCAGAAAGCCGATATCAAAGTGGGCGAGAGCGTAGTGAGTGTCAATGGACAGACGCTAAAGACCGATAAAGAGTTGACCGAAACAACCAAGAGATTAGCGGGTACCAAGACGGTTATTGCAGTTCGAGGCGCTGATGATCAGATTCGACTGGTAGACGTAGAGTTACGGAGCGCCGAAGAGGGCAAGAAGAGCGGCTACCTGGGCGTGAGTCCATTTGAGACCCATGAAGTGAGCTATGGAGCTAGGGCGCCACTGGTGGCCGCTGAGATGACCTGGAATATGCTGTGGGGTACGCTCAAGGGCTTTGCGCTGGGAATTGCAGGACTGCTGCACATAACCAAGTCGAGCGAAGCTGCTACAGTTACCGGACCAGTTGGTATCGTGGTGCTGCTTAGCAATGTGATGCGATTAGGTGTGAGTTACATTTTGTTCTTTGTGGCCAGTATCTCGGCTTCGCTAGCGGTGGTTAACATCTTGCCAATCCCAGCCCTCGATGGTGGTCGTGTCTTCTTGCTCACCATCCAGCGATTTACTGGCAAGGCTCTGTCGCCCGAGGGTGAAGCGCGCGTCCATATGATTGGATTTATGTTGCTGATTGGCTTGATGATCTTGATTACGGTGTTTGATGTCCAGCGACTCCTCGGTTAATACTCTCAAGGTCCCGTGGAAATCATGGGAAGCCGTGGTTGTCTTTGTGATGAGCTGGATTGGCATTCCGCTCATCGTGTTATCGCTCTTTCGCTTCGCCGCGCCCTATGATGCCAACATCCAACAGTTTATTCAGGGGGTGAGCAAGAGTGACATCACGGCAAGCTTTCAGCTAACCGTGTTGGATGCCTTGGCTGGCATCGGTCTAATCTGGCTGTTCCTACGCAAGTACAAAGTCGGCTGGGATATGGTTGGACTGCGCAAGTTCAACGTGCTTAAAGCTGCTATTATTGTCGCCATTGCCTTTGTGGTCTTTATCGCACTTGCTTATATTGCATTGATTGCGACTAAGCTTCTGTTGCCAGGTTTTGACCCGAACCAAGCTCAAGTTAATGAATTCACCAAAGCTATTACGGGCAATGCCCGAATTATCAGCTTCTTCGCCTTGGTTATTATTCCGCCCGTCATCGAAGAAATCGTCTTCCGCGGTTTTATGTTCCCGGCTTTTAGCGGGCGAGTTGGCCTCCTATTTGGCGCATTATTTTCATCGCTATTATTTGGTTTTGCTCACCTCCAGGCCAACGTAGGGGTCTACACGGTAGTCCTTGGTCTGCTATTATGTTTTATGTATAAGAAAACGAATAGTATTATTCCAGGCATGATACTGCACATGATCAATAACTACGTGGCCTTCGCGGCGCTAATGGGAACCAAATAATGAAACGAAGCCAACTGTTTATCAAAACTCGCAAAGACGCACCTGCTGACGAGGCCGCCAAGAACGCTCAGCTTTTGATTCGAGCTGGCTTTGTAGCCAAGGATATGGCC
>CAYPFI010000017.1:0-9008 GCA_964410005.1 uncultured Candidatus Saccharibacteria bacterium
TTTTGAGGTATGAGATATCCTCACGAATCAGTGACAGATCGCTGGTTTGACGAATAAGCGTGTCGACTTTATGATTTAGTTCTACAAAATGATTGCCAATAGCAACGAACTGAACATCATGGCCATCCAGGCGCTTTTCAATTGCATCAAAACGTATATCAAGCTTCTCTAAAAATGCGTCAAACTTGGCATCAATTTTAATACTCAAGGCATCAATCTTCTGATCTACTGTCATGTATATCCTCCTTATACATTAATTATACTGAGTAATAATTAACTTTTTCTTAAATTTGAAAAGATTTTTAGTAAGCCGATGTAAGCCAGGGATGGAATTCAGCAATTTTGTTCTTGCGAACATCACTATAAAGGCTGGCGAGCTTGCCAGTAATCGGCCCAACATTGCCCTCGCCTATCTTTTGCTTATTGACCGAGATGACGGGCGTTACACCAGCCGAGCTGCCCGTCACAAAGATCTCGTCAGCAATCATGAGCTCAGATCGGTCAATGGTGCGCCAGACAAAAGGGATGTCGAGGTGCTTCGCAAGCTCTTCAATCGATCGAACGGTAATGCCCTCGAGGAGATCAGTTGATGGCGCGGGCGAAATTATGACACCGTCGCGCACAATGCAGATGTTTGTAACAGTGCTTTCAGCCACATGACCATTTTGATCGAGCAAGATGGCCTCGTGATAACCGCCAGCAATGGCCTCATTCTTAGCCAGGGCCGAATTGACATAATTGCCATGAACTTTAGCGCGGGCTGGAATGGAGTTATCTGGCGTGCGCGTCCAACTACTCACCCCCATACGGATGCCGCCAGCATCATACATCGGTTCAGCAGGATAAATAAACGCCGAGAGCGAGCATGGCAGCCCCGCACTTTTAGTTCCAGCCAGCAGATCGTCCACAAACCAACTCACTCTTACGAGAGCATTCTCCTGGACATGATTGGTCTTGAGTAGGTCGACCATGATGTTCTTAAACTGCGAAAAACTATATTTGTCAGCAAAATTCTCAAAATCCATGATTTTGGCTGATTGGCACAACCGCTTATAATGTTCCTCCAGACGGAAAGCCCAGAGTTGATCATTATGACTATCCCAGCCGGCATAAAAAACCGTATAGACGCCAAGACCATACAGCACCGACGAACTAGCGACACTAAGATTCATGTCCTCAAATGGCACAAAGCCACTACGGAAGTAACCCGTAGTTTTTTGTAATCTGATTGCCATACTAACCTTTTTGGCCGCTGCCTACGACCTTTAAAATGTCCGAGTTAAAGATCATGTGCTGATTCTTCAGGCTTTCGGCTCGCTTGTCAGCTAGCTCAATGAGCTTCTGAACAAGCTCTACTGATGAATAACCGGCTACACGCCAGTTGTGGGCGTACAGACTACCAGGGAGCGTATTTACTTCGTTCATATAGACTTTTTTAGTCTTGCCATCGATAAGAAGATCGACGCGACTGATGCCGTAAAGTCCGAGTGCACGAGCCGTGGCAATGGCCATGTCTTCACACTCTTTATACAACTTGGGTTCGAGCTTGGCCGGAATCTCGCTGTAGCCAGCATTCACACCGCCACTACCCTTACCACCCTTCTTGCCGCCAGAACCGATGTACTTCGTCTCAAAATCGAAGAATTCAGCATTAGGACGCTCAACTTTGCCCAGCCACTCTTCTGATTCACTGAGCATAATCGGCACGGTAACTTCTATTAAGTTATGCACTCCTTCCTCGACCAGACATTTGTCGTCATAATGCAGGGCCACCTCGATGGCATTCTCCAGATCTTTTGGTGCGTCCACCTTAGTGATAGCGATGCTACTACCCAGGTGTGGTGGCTTTACGAATAATGGATATTTAAGACCTTTGAGTTTTGCCAAGCAAGCAGCGCGATCGGCTTCAAATGCCGCCTTACTAAACCATTCATACTTCACGCCAGGGATGCCTGCCGCTTCAGCAACCTGCTTAGTAAGCACCTTATCCATTGCCACGGCGCTGGCGGCCATATCACAGCCAACAAATGGCACATTAGCCAGGCGCAACAAGCCCATGAGACTGCCATCCTCTCCATAAGTGCCGTGCATAGACGGGAATACCAGGTCGATGTTCTGTCGTTTGCCTCGAATTCCAGGCCAGATCAGAGTCAAACCGCCGTTAACTGATATATCGATCTTCTTAAGTTTTGATACGGCTGTTCGCCAGCCAGGTTTTTGGAAGTAAGATAATTCGATAAAAGCCGAATCGCTATACCAATCGCCTTCTTCCGATATGTACACAGGAACAATGTCATAATTTCCGGCGGCCTGGAGAGCTTGCATAATCGGAATGTGAGCCGTAACCACACTGACTTCGTGTTCGGCGCTGCGGCCTCCAAAAACAACGGCAATAGTTCGTTTCATAACGTAAATTATAGCATAAGTGCGGGGTTGGGCCCCGCCGATCCGTACACGAGCCCGCCGAGGAAGGAGGCTCTGGATGTGTAGTGGATCGGCGGGGCCGCGGCGGTCAGTCCCCGAGGGGACGTTCGAGGACCGACCGCGATCAGTCCGGCTCCCGGCCCGCGGGATGGGCGGGGAGCCGGACAGCCAGGGTATCCCTCGAACCCTGGTGAATATGTCGCGTAAAGCGACGGCGAAAGTGGGAGGAGCAAACGACCAGTGAACCGGGCCAGCCTGCTCCCCCCGGGTGCGACGGCCCACCAGCGGGCCGCCATCTTCCTGATCAACCAAAGTACCATCGGTCGATAACGAGTGAGGTGCGGGAGGCTCCTCGCAAACCCTACAGGAATTACTGACGATTATTGCACGCTGGGTGTGCTACGTCAACGGACGACTAGTCGTCCAGCCAGTGCAGGTCGCTTCCCCGGACTTCCGGGTGGGCGTTGACCGGGGTCTTGCGCCCCTGGCTCTGCAACCAGCGCGGCTCCTTGATGAACACCACCCAGGCCCAAGCCAGCGCCAGGCCCCAGATGGGAACGATGATGGAGCTATGCCAGGCGTTGGCCGAAGCCGCCACCAGGCCGGTGAACATCCAGTAGCCCATCACGCCGAAGATGACGGTGTGGTAGAGCTTGGACGGACCGATCTGCTGACGCCAGGTAAAGGCGTGACCGGTCAGTTCAGCCATGACCGAGAGGGCCAGCGACCCGAAGAGGGCCGTCAGGTGCCACCAGCGGTCGGTGTACCAGCCCTCGGGGTTGGGGTTGCTCTGCATCACCCAGGCGCAGAGCGCCAGGAAGGGTGGGATGACGATGGTGTCGTTGATGCGGAACGTCAGGTACTTGACCCGGCGCACCTTGGACAGCTTGATGGCATCCTCGCCGTCCATCAACGCGTTGATGACGCCGTAGTCGACGCCCAGCGTGATGAAGAAGACGAACATCGGAGCCACAGCCCAGAGTTCGCCCAGGAACGGAAGGGCACCGTAGGCGCCAGGGATGGAGTTGTACATGGAACTCTCGATTCAGACTCGAGCGGCTTGGACCTGCACACTATACTATATTTCTATAAATTTTTCAATAATTTAGGCGTAATTGTCAGACCAGTCGTTCTGAAGAAGAACGACATCACCAGGCTTAGTGATTTGAGGTAGCGCATTCAGACAGCTTAAGCCATCATCGTACCAAAGAATATCACCTTTATACCCCCCTGCATTGAGCCCTTCAGCAATAAATGGCGTTACGGAATTCTTGACCAAGATTACCACATCAACGGCATTCGAAAGTTCCAGCCCCATCTGATTATGAACCGCTTCGGTGGCTGAGCCCGTCTCGACAAGGCCCGGTGTTACATAAACTCGGCGGCAATCCGTAAGCCCACCCAGGAACTCAATAGCGACACGGGCGCCATCGGGATTACCATTATAGCTATCATCGATAGTCCAGATTCCAGCAGCCTCGGCTGGTTGCATGCGGTGCTCGAATGGCTTGGTTTTAGCTACGCCCGATTCAATCTGTTTTGCTGTAAGTTTCAGGTGGTCGGCAATGGCCACGGCAGCGCTCAATGGGCCAACATTATGCAGTCCAAGTAGGTCGGAATGAAGTCGCAGTTTAGCACCACCGCCTACTACCTGGAAATCTGTGCCCTTCAAGCCTGTTTTAGCATGCTGCACCTTGAGTTTACCCACGCCTTTCCTGGTATAAGCCACATTACCTGATCGGATGTTACTTGCAACCAGTTCACTCTCACCATTCGCCCATAGGGGTTTCTTGCCTAGATAATCAGCCAGTTCATAAATAGTTGCAACCGTTCGATCAATACTCTTAAAACGCTCAAGGTGAGCCTCATTGATGCCGGTGATCACCCCCATATCGGGCTGTACCAGGTGACACAGCTCTCGAATATCACCTGGATAGTATTCACCAAGCTCAAAGATGAGGACCTCTTCACTGCCGTCCAATCGTTCAATAAATCGGCTGATACCCAATGGGGTGTTCATGTTGCCCGGAGTAGCTGCAACTTTTTTGCCCTCACTCAAGGTAGCCAACAGAATCTCTTTCATGGTAGTCTTACCAAAACTACCCGCAATGGCGATCTTAATACCTTTATGAGCAGCTAGTTTTTTGCGAGCAGAGGCCACCATCTTCTTCTCGCGTGGTCGCTGAATCAACACCGTGCCGACAACCAGCGGAGCGATGAGCCCTAAAGCTAAAATGTACGGAGCAAGTAACAATAGAGCAAACGCCAGAACATATTGTTGATACGCCAGCACTACGATCATTAGTCCCCAGCCTAACGCAACCAGCAACCACAGCCAGGCTAGCAGCAATCGAGCCTTGGTGGTCATCATGAGATTCTTGCGCGTCATTACCCTCGAGAAGTCTTTTGTCCGCCAGAACCAACTAATTGTTGGCTTAATGTCATAAAGATTCGACTGAAGCATATAAACTAAGGTGCGTAGGTACAGTGGACGGTAACGGGTCAGGAACTTCATGATAGAAACTCACTCGCAATCGTTGCGACTTGCTCAGGTTTATCGAGATAGCTAAAGTGTCCGGCCTCTTTAACAACGCGCACCACACTGGCCTGAATCCGATTGCTCATCTCACGGGCTTCCGAAAGTGGTGTGACCGTATCATCTTCACCCCAAATAAACAGGGTTGGGATGCGAATCTTCTTAGCCTCTTCACGCAGATCTTCCTTAATGGTCTTTAAGAAAATTTCACGCATAGGACCGGCATCTAGATAATCGGTCGAACCAGCCGCAGAGTAGAGTTTACGCTGCAGTGGCTTACGGAGTGGCGCCAGGAATGGCAATTTAAGCGCCCACTTTCCTGTCTTTGCCACAGCTTTAAAGGCCAGATTTCGCACATTATTACTCGAGTTAATCCCCGCTGAATCGATACAAATAAGCTTCTTGGGCATGAGAATCCCTGTCGACGAAGCTTTAATCGCAATCCTACCGCCAAAACTATGGCCAACGAGCGCGAAAGGCTGCTCGATGTTCAACTTGTTAAGGAGGTTTCGGACGAGTTTTACATAATTTAAAACGCCCCAAATCTCATTGGGCCGCTGGCTCTCGCCAAAGCCTGGCAGATCAAGACGAATCACTCGAAAGTTCTTGGCAAGCGCAGCTGCTAGGTCGTCAAATGTAGACAACTGCTGACCCCAGCCGTGCAGCAAGACGACGACTGGGCCCTTACCCTCGTCGCTATAACGAAGCGCTAAATTATCCACAATGATTTTCATAGTTGCATTGTATCACCTTGATTAGATATGCAGAAGGCCTCCCGGAGGATGCCTGCTGCCACACGTCGATGTGTGGCCCTGCATGGTCCGGAAGACCTGGTTGGTGGCGTCAGCGCGCCAGGGTGATGATGCGGGTGGCCGTGGGGTGGCTCGTCCACTTGCTGCGGTCGAGCGACCCGACCTGAGCATCGATGTCGATGTCGTTGGGCACGATCATCCGCTGCTGACCGCTGTGCTGCAGCCCCTCGGACTCGAGGAGGATCATGTCGGTCATGACGCGGCCGCCGTTGTCGTGGATGTACTGCTTGATGACCTGGGGGTCGGTGCCGGCAACGAACGCCTCGCTCTCGCGGACGATACCACCGGACATGACCTGGATGACGGTACGCAGCGTACCGGTCTTGATCAGGGTGGGCATGGATCTCCAATCCTGTCGAACGGTGTGTTCGATCACAACGTACTATATCATATTATCCATAAAATTTCAATACAAAAAACCACGACCTAGGTCGCGGCGTTTTGGTGGAGCATAGCGGGATCGAACCGCTGACCTCTTGCATGCCATGCAAGCGCTCTACCAGCTGAGCTAATGCCCCCTGAGCTGGCTGCTTTGTAGCCGCCAAGCGTCAATGTAACGAGGACTATAGTAGCAGATTTGATCCCAGACTTCAACGGATAAGGTTGTACATCCCCTCTTAAGCTGTTACAACTAATATAACCGTCCGCAAGGAAGCACCTACGAGTCACAAGGAGTGGCAATGAGCACCATCGCCCCAATCGGCACCGCCACTCAGCTCTGTGAGTGGATGGGTGTCCCCGAGACATCAATTCGTCCCGTCATGGCCAAGCTGCACCAAGCCGGGCTCGAGACCATCGTCAGTGGCCGACATATGAAGTCGGCTCCGAGTTACAACACCGCGCAAGCCTTCAAGATCTACTTTGGGCTCACGCGGCAGCTTCTGCCAGACGCAGCCCATTATCTGCGGCGAGTGATCGAGGCAGAGCAAGCTGCCGCCCAACAAACAGCTGAAGCACAAGCTGAGGCAGACAGAGTCCGAGCTGAAGCTGAAGAAGCTCAGCGAGAAGAACAGGCGGAAAAAACCAGGCAACGCATCGAGGAGCGAGCCAAGCAGCAAGCCCCAGCCAGGGAGCAGGCCCAGCAAGAAGTTGAAGCCCGGGCCCTGGATCGCGACCTTGCCACCTACTACATGATCGCTCGACGCTATGACCAACTGGACTCCAACGGCAAGATCAAGGCCGCCTTCACTGTCTTGCTCAACCGCAATGGCCTGGTGCAAGTCGATCACGACGGACCTACCAAGCTCTTCGGGCAGAAAGCTGCCGATACGGCAGTTCGAGCTTCAAAGCTCTCGGTTGAGCGGAAACGGCCCAAGCGAGACTGGACTGGCGTTGAGATCGAGGACGAGGAAGAGCTGCCCAGGGTCAATCCCAAGCTCTGGTCAGCCGAGGCCTTCCTCAAGGACAAGATGATCGACGGCGAAGCCATTGATCCTGGTGACTACTACACGATCGAGCGCGAGCTCAACACCTCTTACTTCCTGGTGCCGGCTTCAGACCTCGGTCTGTGCAAGCTCTACCGACATGCCGACTGGGCACGAGCCTGGAGGCTGTACCTGCGCGACACCGAGTAGCGATTGATCACCACTTCCCGACCATCCGATGAGACGGACCATCCGCCCTGCCGGGTGGTCTGTTTCGTTTATGAACTATGAACTACTTAGCAGCTTGGGTGACGGTATAGGTTGCAGCGGTGCTATTGCCGGCGGCGTCAGTGGTCGTAATCGTCATCGTATATTTACCGTTTGGAATGGCAGCAGCAGCGGTTACTGTCCAGGCACCATCGGTAGCGACCGTGGCTTTATAGGTCATCTTTTCATTAAAGGCTACAGTAACGGTCGAGCCGGCTTCGGTTGTGCCCGTCAATACTGGCTGAGCAACCGTCGAAGTGAAGGTCTTACTGGCTACCGTTTTGCCATTTACCGTCTTAAGTGTAGCTGCGGCAGCTGGTTCTCGATCGATAGTAAAGTCAGCCGTCTCCTCAGCGTCATCTTGGCTGGTGCTAAAGGCGACCCATTTACCATTATTGGTGCCATCGCTCAGACGAGCTTGCCAGTGGTAACTACCTGCTTCGTAATCTGTAACCATAACTTTAAGTGGATCAGACTCATCTGGCACAGCTACGGCATCCTCAGTTGGAGTGCCCGTAAAATCAGTACCTAGTGGCTGAATTTCGACCTGGAGCTTAGTGCCCGCAGGCGCATCGGCTGGAGCAGTACCGCTAAAAGTTAGAACTTTGGCATTGGTCTGTGAGCCAGCCTTGAGTTCTCCGTTGTCGGTAGCTTGCTTAAGATTCTCGGGGCTCAGGTCCTGAACGTTCAGAATTACAGCTGGAGTATCTGTCTCGG
This sequence comes from uncultured Candidatus Saccharibacteria bacterium, assembly GCA_964410005.1. Classification (GTDB taxonomy): domain Bacteria; phylum Patescibacteriota; class Saccharimonadia; order UBA4664; family CAYXHD01; genus CAYXHD01. The sequence goes on from CAYPFI010000017.1 coordinate 8,121, forward strand.
CTACATTAGCTTTCGCAAAATACTGATAGGCAGCAAAGCCAGCAGCAGCCAGCAGGATCAAGCCGATAATCAAGATGATCATGGTCTTTTTACGGCTCTTATGGGGCTTGCTGGCAGCAACAACGGTCTGTCCGGTGGCGGCTGCCACCAATGGCTTATCTGTGCTGTCATCGAGCTGGTCCATAGCTTGGTCACTTACCGGAGCTTCTGGAGCTGGAGCCACGGGTTGCGGATCAACATCAAGCGGATCTGGCTCAGTAACCTCAGAAAATAATGGATCTGGCTCAGCTGGAGCCTCAGCCTCAACAGGAACATCTGGAGTCGCTGCCGGCGTTGGCAGCGGTTCTGCTACCGCAACGGGAGTGGGTTCGACCGGCGCCTCAGGCTTTGGTACTGGTGCAGCGCTTGCAGCCACATTAACTGGAATAGGTGCTGGTTCAGGAGCAGCAGGAGCTACGGGAGCTTCAGGCGCGACTGGCGCAGGAGTGGGCTCTGGTTCTGCGACTGGCGCAGGAGCTGGAGTAGTATTTATCGGAATCGATGTAGATTCTGGCGTCACTACTGGATCAGCGGCGGCAGCTGGGTCGGGCATAATCAAACCGTTATCTGATTGTTGGGGGTCTTGAGCGGGGGTTTTTGGATCCATAAAAAGAAGGCCGTGTTTATCCTTCTCATAATAACGCTTATGGTTTATCAAGGCAAGTTATCGCCCTGACAGTTTCAACATCATTATAATAATGTTCATCTTCTGGTAAAGCATCTCATTGGTTACAATTATCTTATCGCTCATATTTTTAGAATATCAAGCAAACATTAAAGATTTCTTAAATTTTGAGAGTTTCTCAAAAAAATGTCATAAATGGTGGAGCGAGTGCGTAAAAGTTTCCA
>CAYPFI010000018.1:0-8736 GCA_964410005.1 uncultured Candidatus Saccharibacteria bacterium
AATCCACAGGGGGAATACTATCTGTGAATAGCCTGTTAATTGTGGGTACAAAAAGTGCTCAAGGCCTGAACACAAAATTACGAGTCCACAGCCTGGGTATAAAAACCCTTGGTTTTACCCTGCACTTTACCCAGGTTTTGCATGCCCTAAGTAACCATATTTTGGCTCTGCACAGGAAAATAAATGAGTTATCCCTATTATCCACAACACCTACTACTAGTAGGACTAGTTTAGATAAAATAAGTATAATAAAACCCACAAACTGTGGAAGGATGGTATAAACATGAAGATTAGTCTCACACAAGAAAATCTAGCACGGGCTATAGGTCTCGTGAGTAAGGTAGTAGCTACTCGAGGATCATTACCTGTTTTAAGTAACATCCTTATTAGTACCGAAGGCAAGCGCCTCAAGCTTGCAGCGACCAACCTAGAAATGGGTATCACCTACTGGGTGGGTTGTTCAGTCGAAGCTGAGGGCTCAGTTACGGTACCAGCTAGATTGTTTGCCGACTTCATCACCTCTCTTCCAAGTAGCAGCACACTCGAACTTACAACCAATGGAGCGGTTTTGGGTATTACCACCGAGCATCATAAAACTCATATCAATGGTATTGAGGCTGATGAGTTCCCGCCCATCCCAGGCAAGACGGGTCAACCAACCCTCACACTTCCCTCTTCGCAGCTACGTGAGGCTTTGAGTGAAGTGATTGTAGCTACTTCTGTCGATGAAGCCAGGCCGGTACTAGCTGGTGTTTATCTATATAGTAACGAAGCCGATCAAGTTGTGGTGGTGGCTACCGATAGTTATCGATTGGCAGAACGCAAGATCTCTGTTGCTGACGGTGCACTTAGTGGTGAATTGGCTCTTATCGTTCCAACTAAAACCATTCAGGAGTTGGTGCGAATTCTTAATGATACCGAGAGTGACGTATCAGTATATGTGAGCGACAATCAGGTGGTATTTGAGGCTGACGGAGCCGAGATTACGAGTCGTTTGATCGAAGGTCAATTCCCTAACTATCAACAGATTATCCCCACCCAAAGCGATACGGTGGTTGAGATTGGCACCAAGGAACTGGCTCGCGTTACAAAGGTGGCGGCGTTGTTTGCTCGTCAGAATGCGGGTGGTATAAAGATTGATATTAATCGTGGTGGGCACTTAGAAGTTCGGTCTACTTCGAGTGAAGTCGGTGACAATGAATCAAGTGCAGATTGTGACGTTACGGGTGAGGATGCTGAGGTTTCGCTCAATGCTCGTTATCTTACCGAAGCCTTATCGATTATCAAGACTCCAAAAGTGGCGTTTGGGGTTAGTGGCAAAATGAGTGCTTGTGTGGTGCGGCCCCTGGGTAAAGACGCAGATGAGTATACTTATATCATCATGCCGCTGCGTAGCTAGGAGATAAACCAGGTGTCAGTTAATCATATTACCCTCTATGATTTTCGCTCCTACGCGGAAAAGAGTTTTGCGCTCGATCCGAGTGTGACGCTTATTGTGGGCCCAAATGGCAGTGGCAAGACAAATATTCTTGAGGCATTATATGTATTGGCGACCACCAAGTCGTTCCGAGCCCGCGATGAATCGTTGGTGCGCCAGGGCGCCGATGTATTACGAGTGGTAGTTGATTCGACCGACGGTGAATATAGTTTTGCCTATCAAAAACAACCGACTATTGCCAAGAAGGTGGCCTTGGATGGGGCTAAGAAGACATTGCGCGGGCATGTTGGTAGTTTGCCGGTGGTGTTGTTTGAGCCAGGCGACCTGCAGTTACTGGCTGGCCCGCCAAGCGCGCGCAGAGCTTACATAGACACGATTCTCTGCCAAACTGACCAAGAGTATCTCCAGGCGCTCAATGAGTATAAGCGAGCTCTCCGTCAGCGTAACGCACTACTTCGGGATCACTCCTATGTGCCCACTGATGTGTTGTTTGCATGGAATGTACAGTTGGCTGGTCCGGCGCTTATATTGCGTCAAAAGCGAGCCGAGTTTATAACCTACCTCCAATCTAGATTACCTGTCTTGTACGCCTCTATTGCTGGGAAAACTCATGATCTTGATATTAGTTACCAACCTAATCCAGATAGCAACATCACCGACGACTCTGTTATGCTTGAGCAATTTGAGCAATCGGCCGGGCGTGATAGTGCGGCGGGATTTACAACCATTGGCCCGCATCGTGATGACTTTGCCGTAATCTTTGATAATCACCCAATTGATACCCGGGCCTCACGCGGTGAGCATCGCAGTGTGGTCTTAGCACTCAAATTGGCGGAGTTAGAGTACCAGAACGAGTTTGCTCGCTCGCGTCCCCTCTTTATGCTCGACGATGTGTTTAGCGAACTCGACTCATATCGACGCGGATTCTTACTCGAAGCCATTGGTGACTACCAAACTATTGTCACTACCACTGAAGCTGACTCGTTAAAAGATAGCGGGTATTATACGATTGATCTTGGAGTAAAAGATGAATAATCTCGGCGATTATCTTGAGAAGAAAACGAAACAACTCGACCTAGATCGGGCCGGTGATTTGGCGACCATTCAGAAGCAACTGGATGCTTGGTACCCAGGCAAAGTGCGGGCCAAAAGTCTGAATGATGGCAAACTAGTGATTTCGACCATGAGTTCTTCTGTTGCTAGTGAACTTCGTTTTAAAACTGATGAGTTATTAGAAATATCTTCAGACATTAAAAAAGTGATTATCAGGTAATCTTATAGATCGATACGGAAGATAGTACCAACCGAACCCGCAGTTGGCTTGGGATCGGTCTCGTAATAGATGGCTTTACCAGATATCGCAAAGGGATTATTCTGCGCTAAGCTCCCATCGATCTGGGCAACCTTGCTCGATACGCCATCAATAATGTTATAGAGCCACACCGTCTTGTTATCTGCGTAAATAAACTCACTATTATTTACCCAGGTTACCGTATTGGCGGTGGAATTGATAAGGCTACTTATGAGTTTGATAGGTGCACCGGCTGCGCTGAATAACTCCAGGCCTCGTTCGGTGGTCCCCACAAAACGCTTACTGTCTGGCGACCAGTGGCCGTTGGCGATAATTGTGGGTAGTTGCTTCTTGCTCTTAGTCGCAACGTTTATTAAAAGGGCCGGTGAGGTTTCTGCGGGGGCGTCGGCGCTATCATCATTATTATCTCCTGATCCTTCCGGTGCAAACGATACAAGGATCGTCCCGTTATTATTAAGTGCTACGCTGGCGCCGCCGCTGACGTTCTTGAGCGAAGCAATCTCGCTGCTCACACCTATTACGTTTGGTCGGTAATAGAGTTTTTGGTCGTATACATATACCACTTCACCCTTAGTATTGATATCGAGAGCATCAGCCTCAGTTAGATTGGCGTCACCCGTTAAGTCTATTGGGGTGTCAGTGCCATTTGCGAGCAGGTGGTAGGTTCCGTCGCCGTTTTGGAAGAATGCGCTATCTGAGTTGTACCAGTGATGAACCTGAGCAATCGGATAGGCTTCACTCAAAAGATCTGCTCGCTCGGCATCAAGCGGGAATTTATAGAGAGATTTTTGAGGAGCATTTAAAAAACTGAGTGAGCTATCGGTTGCATAGATGCTCAGGGCGGTGTAATCTACTATCTTTTCTTGCGCCTTTAGTTCCTTAATCTGAAGATTCAGACTTGATTCTTCACCTTTGGTGGCGGTAACTGCACCACGGGTAATCTTATTATCATGGCTGATTTCGACCGTATAATCTCCGGGGCTTACCTTAACTGAAGTGTCACCCTTGCCGACCTTCTTTGGTTCTTTCTCGAATCCAGTTTGTTGGAGTGTCACTTGTCCTTCCTGGTCATTAGTGACGATCGAAATGGTTCCAAAACTTAATTGGCGGATAACCCAGAATCCAACAAGACCAGCGACAACTACCGATATGAAGATGATGATATTGCGCTTCATAGTGTCCTCCATATTAATTTTCTGGCAGTGCCTCATACGAGGCTTTTAAAACAGGTTGCGGATCCAGGAGTGGACCTTCGGTACCTTTACTGCTGCGCGAAAAACCATTTTCAGCAGGACTGACATCAAAGTGGGTATGAGGAATAGTTCCCTGGGCATCGGCAGCGGTACCTACCACCCCGAGAGTCTGCCCAGCAGTAACAATCTGTCCTTCCGATACCTTAACGCCAGCGGTACTGTCTTTGTATTTAGGTAACATATGAGTTAGATAATAATAGAGGCCATCACCACCAAGGGCCGGGTCGCTATAAATACGCACGGAGGCGCCACTTGCTGATCCACCAACAACAACTTTATCTTTTGTGGCAATAACACGACCAGGACGCGGACTGACGACAGTTGTCCCGGCATCATTAAGGATATCGGCGGCCAAGTAGTCATGGTGGCATCTGCTGTCACCCGAGCGCACAGGATTGCCCTTGCTGCCGGTCATGCTGGCAATACCGTTTGTACAATTAGGATTCCAGCCATTCTTTTTAAGGCTTGCCTTTGTTGTCTTTTGTGGGAAGACAAAGCCATTTGCGCTGACACCAATGTTACCACCACAATTTTGGACATTTGACTGAGTTAGATTACCAGTATTATTGGCACCGGTACCGTCTACTAAGAATGCATTATATGACTCCATAACGGTGTTTACATAACGCTGTGAGTGGTTATAGGCAAAGACGGCTTTACGCAAATCAGCATCGCTGGCTCCAGATTTACCGCCACTTTTCGCTAAATAGTTGGCAGCGCCAAACGCACCATCGGTAAGGTTCTCGACGTCTGCGTTACCATCACCATCACCATCAATTTTATAGGCTTCCCAGGTTTGGAAAAGGAACTGGAATGCGCCCTTAGATCCCTTAAAACCGTCTGGCCAGGTGTTGGATGCGGCAAGTTGCGGTTCCGCTCGTTTTGCCCAACCTCCTCCAGGTTGGTCACCACCCGGATCGGGCCAGTGGCTACCGTGCTCACCTGCAAAGAATACTGCGGCTACCAGTGCTGCTGGTGCTCCCTGCTTGTTACCGGCAGCAATAAAAATATCATGATAAGGAGCCGGCACACTATTAGATAGCTTTTCGTTGCCAGGTACCACCGGAGCGACACCAACTCCATTAACGCATTGGGCGATAACATCAGACACAAAGCAAGAATCATTTTGTATACATTTATCGGTCTCAGACGTTACGGCACTGGCCGGGGCTACGGGCAAGGTTACGAGCACCATAAGCGCTACCAGCAGTGAGTAGATGGTTTTGCGTACTATTTTCACTCGGGCACCTGTATGTGGAGGTGAGTGCAGGGGTCTTCGACGAAGATTATCTTATGGGCTGCTCGTATGTTTGTAGCATTAACGCCACACTGTGATTGGCCATATTTCGAGCCATCAGGAAGATAATTACTTAGCTCGGACAAGAAGTCCCAGCTGAGCTTCTCGGGGCCATTTGCCTGTTGTCCATTCAGGGTGCCAATATCTATTGCCCTACCCGAATAGTGTGCCGAGTTTGAACTGTGACAACCGTTAGTGAAGTAGCCGAGCCCAATACTATATTTGGCCGAAGCTTTCAAAAGCGCATTCAAAAGGGTGGCGCTCATTGATGTGGTTGTGCCACTCTTACATTTAACTGGTATGGGTTCACCAGCTGCAGCCTTCTTGATGTCATTTTCGGCATCCGTAGTCGTGAAGCTTATTTGTGGTGAATCAAGTAACTGTTGGGCGATCTGTTTGACATCGCCGCCTCCAACAGCCGATCCAGCCGCGATTTTCTCTACCACAAGGTCCGCGAGTATGGCGTAGTTTGCTCCATCTTTAGGATGGAGGTTGGCCCCATCAAAGGTGATCTTAGATGTAACAGAGGTAGCATCGATGACCGTGAAGCCTTTGGATGAAGCATGCTGAGTCAGGATAGTGTTGCGTTCATCACGACTCTCGATGCTAGGCGAGAAGACATTCATCCAATATATCTTAACCGAATTATTAATAGCTTTTATTTTATCTACGGTCTGATCTATTTGCGCGCCATAGTTTGCCGGTGTGGGGCCATCAGGATTTGTTCCAAGTCCTACAAACACATATTGTGATGCTTTAATGGCGCTCACATTAGTTGGTGAAGCAAGCGCGTCAAAAGCCGTGGTAGGGGTTCCGGCCACATTAGTAAAGCCCTTCATAGTAAAGCCACGTCCCGAAGAAGCATCGTTTGTTATCGGCTTAAAACCCTTGTCATCGAGCTTCGTTTTTATGCCTCCGCCCGTGATAAGTCCCTCTGTGAGCGAATCACCAATCATGAAGATGGGGCCCGGAGTGTTTGCAGTAGTGGTTTCGGCGGCGCTGCCGGAGCTAGTTTTGACATTACTTTGATTATTATTAGCCAAAGCGCCTTTATAGCCAATATTCTGGTAGTAAATATAGGACATATAGTTTTTTCCCTCAGAGTCCATAGAGCCCCAGGCGCAAGTGTTGTCGCTTGAAGACAAGGTGGTTTCATATGAGTCGCTTTTGCACTTATCGTACTTGCTGGAAAGACTACTTAGGTCTTTTCCATTCGCCCACTCGAGAGTAGACTTTCGGTCAGGCGCGTCTGACATGAGTACTGAGGGTACATAAACTCGCTGAATGCCGTAAACCGAAGCCGTATCTTGGGCTGCGTATGCAGTATCGTTAGTAGTTATTGCTAATGCATTACGGCCCAAAGTGCCATTGAGGTTAATGGGATTGATTATGCTTGCGTATAATGTCTTGATTCTTGCTGTTATGGCAGTTGGTGTAGAAGGAGTGTTGAGGGCTACCCTGGTTACCACAGAGTCACTGCTCTCAGTGTCAAAAAACTTCTCCAAGATACTCTTCTTGCGATTAGCCGCTATTCGCTCCTGTCGGTATTCCCGATCGAGGCGGGCGCGCTCATCAGTACTTGCCTCAACGCAGCCAGCAGCTTTGCAGCTCGCCGAGGCAACCACTAGATTGCCCATGTCGGTAATATTGCCAAGCTCTACTGGATTGAGGTCTTTATAAAGGGAACCACCATAGGTAAGAATAGTGTTTGCGATAAGTGCTTTACCGCCAGCTGTACCTGCTGCTGCGGCTGCGCCACCACCGACTGCCTTGCCAGCCGCCGCCCAACCACCATCCGTACCGACAATTGCTGCTAAGTTAAGAATAGCGGCACCCGCTTGGACCCACGAGTTCATGATGGTGCTACATGCAAGGTCAACCGGTTTGTTATCGAGGCCTTTATCAAATATTTTGGCAGCATTCCCTCCAGCACCTCCAATAGCATCGGCAACACCATTGACGACGTATTGCGGATCAATCTCTTTACAAGCTGGGGCACTACTTTGAGTCGCGCGAGTATACCCGCACGATTCAGTAAATGACTTCTCGCCGTTATCGTATCGTTCGGCTACGGCGCCTACTTGCGTAGCGCTACAATCACCATTTTTTTGACAGTCAGCTGTTTTATTAAGCTCCTGAGCGACGCCAACTGCGCCACTCATCACAATCTTATTAACTTGTTCCTTGGCAGTAACGTAGATATCCCTAAATATACAAAAGAATGTGGCTGCAACAAATGGGCCTGTTGCTTGGCGCACTGCTGCTTTCCAGCCTCCTGTTCCTTCAATAACTACATCTGCTCCTTGCGCTGCCGCTTCCTTGGCAGATTTGCCCGCTTCCTCAAGCTTCTTGGCCTCATCTACACCATCTTTAATACCTTCAGGTGCCCCTTTGCCGATGTCTTTATCGCCAGACATACTTTCTTCTACATTCGCCTTCGCCTTTTCTTCGGCACTCTTCACTCTTTCTTCTGGAGTGCTCCCTTCACCCTCGGCTGCCTTAACATTTCTGGATGTGCCAGCATCGCCAAGCGCTTTCTCGCTAGACCCCTCAACTGATTGCTCAAGACTAGTTATTTTCTTACCTTCGGCTTCAACTTGAGCTGGATCATCCGGATTAACTTTATCTGCGCTCAATTTCTCAGCATTTGTTTTTGAGTTCAGCTCTTCCGGGGTGTCAGTTGGATCTACGGTTGTCTCGGCTGTTCCCTGTGGCTTCTCGGCCGGATTTGTCTTCTGAGCCTCTAGTTGTTGTTTAAGGGCCGTGTTGACGCCCCGATTGAACTGCGCCCAGCGATAGGTAACATAGAGATTCTTTATATGAACATTCTTAAACATCATCATCCAGAAGAAAAACATAGCGATGGGAATAATCATTGCTGCTGCGCCACCGCCAAAGGCAAACCACTTCTTGTTTTTGGCAAGTTTAGACAGGCGTTTTACATTGTTGGAAGTTGCCTGGATGGATTTTTGGGGAACTTTAGCAGCAGCTTCCCCCACTCCCTCAAGTTGTTTTTTAACTCCTTTTTTGTCGAATGGATCGGTAAAGTCGCTCTGCCGTATCCCGGTATCTCGGTGCTTATTATCGAGGAATTCAGTTGTTCGAGGAAAGGAGTCGCGTAGTTCACGCGCCGTATCCCGGAACCTATTCTTTGAGGGTTCCGGCTGTTGTTGTTCCTCTTCTGGTAACAACTCGTCTGCCACTGGCTTACTCCGCTAACTGTTCTGGCGTGCGTGGCGTGGTGTTGACCAGGCCATATTCGGTATCGCTGGCGAGCACGCGCATTACGACGTGGTTGAGGCCGGCAAAGAAGAGGCCTTCACCAACGGGGAACTGGGTAAGGCGGGCGGTTTCTGACCCGGTAAGCTTAAAGACCTGGCCGATCATATCAACGGCTGATGGTGCTTGTTTAAGGAGAAGTTGGAGACTGGAGTTA
>CAYPFI010000019.1:0-8689 GCA_964410005.1 uncultured Candidatus Saccharibacteria bacterium
AGGGTAACAATCCAATCTGGGGGCGAACTCAATGCTTTACTTATGCGCAGTGGATTAATTGATTATGTCTCACTGGTTTATGCTCCCCTATTTGTGGGTGGCAAAGACACAACAAGCTTAGTTGACGGTAAGTCTATTGAAACGAGTGAAGACTTAAAGATGCTCAAGACGATGACACTGCTGGAAGCAAAGCCTCTAGATGACTCATTCTTACATCTACGCTATAAGGTCAATAACCTGCAATGAGTAACTCAAGCAACAAGAAGGTAGTCCCCGGTGGCGCAGAAGACTATATTGCGGCATGCCCGGAGGAGTTCCAGGCTAAGCTCAAACTTATGAGGTCTTCAATCCAGGCAGTGGCGCCAGATGCGATCGAAACGGTAAGCTACTTTGGCATACCGGGCTATTGTTATGAAGGCTATGACTATAACGGCATGTTCGCTTGGTTCAGCTATAAAAAACCCTATATCCGGCTCCACGTACGGCCTCCGGTTGCCGAAGATCACATCAAGGAACTTGATGGCTGCAAGATTAGTACCGGTATTATCGGCTTCCCCGAGGAAAATGATATTTCACCGGCGCTGATCAAAAAGCTGGTACAGGCAAGTCTTTCGCAAATGAAGGATAGCTCTGAGTTATAAACGTCAATCAGCTCACAGACAATCTGCTAGCTAACTACTCTTCTTGCTGTCCTTAGCGATTATTATTTCTTCAATCAATTCTAGTGGTAATGGCTCAGAATGCTTGAAATGCAACGCGTCTTTGGTGCCTTTGCCTCGATACGGCAGCATTTTATCGTCAAGCTCTGGTATGCCATACATCGGGTACATGCCGATATGGTTCTTGTGGGCACTCATATAAAGATGGTATCCGCCGACAGTAAATGCCGGCATATCATATCGAATACTTTCTTCCGTGTTCTTTAACACTTTATGGAATATGCTACGAATTTGCGTCAGCCGTTCTCGTATCTCTTCTTCTTGGGCATCAATATACTCGTCTATGGTTGAGAATTTTATCATACATACATATTACCACTTTTCAGCAAACAATAGCCTTGCAGAATCGCAGGTTTGTGCGGTTTTTGTTATCATATAACTAGTTAGGGCAAAAGTAATCAAGGAGGGCATAATGGCTAAATATGTAGATGGATTTGTACTGGTAGTACCCGCGGGTAAATCTGAAGAATATAAGAAAATGGCCGAAGATGGTCGGGATTCTTGGATCAAAAATGGCGCACTGGAGTACTTTGAGTGTAAAGGAGATGACCTTAAACCTCATGAAGCAGGTCCAGAAAAATCACGAGCCTTCCAAGAGATGGCTGGCGCTGGTAGTGACGATGAAGTATGGTTCTCGTTTATCGTGTTTGAATCTAAAGAGCACCGCGATGAAGTAAACAAGAAGGTCATGGCCGAGATGGAAGCTGCTTACGACGAGCAAAGTGACTTTGCCATGCCATTTGAGATGGGCAAGATGGCCACAGGTGGCTTCGAAGTAGTAGTCGAGGGCTAATATGGCAACACATAACCAAATCGACTTGATTGAGTTTCCGGTTAGTACCCCTGAGCAGCTTGGCGAGACTAAAGCATTCTTTAGTAGTGTTTTTGGCTGGAAATACAAAGACTGGGCACCCGTATATAGCGACACAGCCGAAAGTGGCTTGAGTAGTGGCATCAATGTAGATAAAAACGTCACAATGCCACTAGCCGTTATCTACTCCTCTGACCTTGATGCCACCAAGAAGCTAGTTGTCGAAAACGGCGGCACAGTTATCGCCGATACCTACGACTTCCCCGGCGGCCGACGCTTCCATTTTACTGAGCCCAACGGCAACGAGCTAGCCGTCTGGTCGGAGCAAGTTCATGAGTAAAGCTGACGAACGAAAAGACATGAATGTCGATCAGTATATTCAGTCACTAAGTGATGAATCACTTAAAAGTGATGCGCTTATACTCATGCAGATGATGAAGCGCATTAGTGGCGAAGACCCGATCCTGTATGGGATCGGTACAATTGGCTATGGTGTCTATAAATACGAATATACCAGCGGTCGCAAGGGCGAAGCGCACACCCTAGCCTTCTACCCTCGCAAAGGCAAGATTACCGTGTACCTCATGGATGGCACCAATCGCTATGCTGGCCTACTCGCCAAACTAGGCAAACACACCATTACTGGATACTGCATTTATATTAAAACACTGAGCGATATAGATATTTCAGTTCTTGAGCAGATCATTCAGCAATCCTTCGACTTCATAACCGCCGAGACCAAAAAAGGCCCTATTGATCGAATCCTCTGGCAAACCGAAAAATCTGGTGCCAGTAAATCATGAAGCTGAGTTGTATTGCATTACCGGCCGAATCTGATGCAAAAGTCATTCAAGCCCTTATGGACCAGAACTCTCATGAAAGTGGCTCAAAGAATGCCTTAGCTTGGCCGCCACATTTCTCGCTCTGGGGAGACTTCGAGATCAATGACGATAGTCTTCCCGAGCTACGTTCGCAACTTGCCACTGTCGCAGTAAACAACCTTCCGTTCAATGTGACTGCTTCGGAATACGACTTCTACCCGTGGCGCATCGCCTATCTTGATATTGAAAAGACCGAGACACTACAGAATCTCCATCAAGCAATTATGAACGTCATAACCAGCCTCCGAACATCTTGGGTGCCGCCGACCCTTCTCGATAGCGCCCATTTTGAAGGCAAACAACGAGAGTATATTGAGCGTTTAGGTTATCACTTTGCTGGAGAATTTTACTCCCCCCACTTCACTGTAGCTGGAAACGATATGAGTGAAGAGAAATTCCAGGAACTTGTTAGTAAACTCAAAGAGAAGCAAGAAGATATTACCGTTCAAGTCATGAGGATAGCGTTAGTTGAACTAGGCGAAGAGGCAAATAAAATTATATGGACTTCAGCGCCTCTTGCAGAACGTCATTGATATTAAGTCCGAAAATGATTTGACGGTATAATATGGCAATCGTGATCAATCTAGATGCGATGCTCGCCAAGCGAAAGGTGCGCCTCTGGACGCTGAAAGCTATCTGCGAGGCGCTCGATTGTCAGCCTGGTGATATTATCGAATACCGCAGTAACTAATCCTAGTTCAGAATAAGAGTGGCGAGCCCCAGGAAAGCCAGGAAGCCAAGTACGTCGGTAGCGGTGGTAATAAAGATAGTAGCTGAGGCAGCTGGATCTTTCCTGAGCTTGGACATAATGAGCGGCACCATGGTGCCAAACGTAGCAGCGACAATAAGATTGATGATCATTGCTAGCGCCAAGACGAGAGCAATCTTGAAATCATGATCTTTGAGAATAACAACGACAGCAACGAGGATACCATTAATGACACCGTTAAAGGCGCCGGCACTAACCTCATTCTTAAGAGTCTTCATAGCACTACCGAGGCTAATTTGCTTCAAGGTAATACCACGTACCAAGACGGCCAGGGTTTGGGTGGCAGCATTACCGCCCATACCAGCCACAATCGGCATATAGACGGCAAGGAGGACGTACTGGGCGATAAGACCCTGGAACTGCCCAACCACAAACGAAGCCAGGAAGGCGGTACCAAGGTTGATGATTAGCCACTTGTAACGATGTCGCACTTTGGAGCGTGAACTATCGGTAACCGATTCTTCCTCGGACACACCGGCGAAGTCGTAGAGTGAGGCGTTAGCCTTGTCATCAACCAGGCGTATGACATCGTCAGAATAAATGATACCAACCACATTGCCGTCGTCATTAATAACGGCAATTTTGTTGTGCGGATGGCGTCTAAACAAATCAATTACGTCATGATGAGTCTGTGAATACTTAATTGAAGATATGCGCTTGGTGAATTTAGCCGCCCGATCACGCTGTGTAGCAAACCCCAGTTCGTGACCCGGCAAAAACCCCATGAGCTTAGTGTTATTAAAAACCAGGATGACCGGCAGGCGCCCGGTACGCTTTTCGTGCTGCTTAAACTGTTTGGCAATAGTGGCGATGTTATCGCTCGATTGAACTTGGATGTAATCCAAGGTCATCAAACCAGCTGCGGTATCAGCATCAAATTCCAGCAAGGTTGAAAGCGAGTCTTTTACTTCATCGCTGAGAAGCAGAAGGGCTGATTCGCGCTTCTTCTTGCCAAGCAGCTGAAGCATATCGGTAGCGTCATCTGGATCAACGGCCTGAACGATACTCACTAAATCTGCTTCTGGAATGCGATTCAGAATGTCCTTACGAACCGCTCGCGTAACTTTATCGAGGAGCTCGAGGCGCTGCTCCAATGGAAGTTCTAGGAAAACATGCACACGCTTATGTCGATCAAACAATACATCGGCGAGAGGGATATGGCGTAGGTTATCAGGCATGTTCATGGGAATCTCCTTAGTTATGAGGCATGTGGTCGTAGAGGTGTTCCATGCCATATTCGTGGCGTAGCAGTTTCTTGGTCTGCTCAGTAGTGACGCCGATTTTCTTACCTGGATTCATGATACCATGCGGATCAAAAATCTTCTTTACACCAACAAAGACGTTGTAGACATCGGCGCCATACAACTCCTTAAGATAAGGTGCGCGACTCAAGCCGTCATTATGCTCACCACAAGTACTGCCGCCGAGTTCAATGACCATCTTGTAGTACTCATCGGCTAACTTAAGGACCTTGGTCCGGTCACTTGCCTTGCTGACATCCATGAACGGCTGCAAGTGGAGGTTGGCGTCACCAGCATGACCCCAAACGGCTATATCGAGCTTATATTTCTTAAGCAGCTTGTAAGTACCTTCAAGAAACTTCTTCATGTGATGCAGTGGCACTACCCCGTCCTCAATGATCGGCAGAGCCTTTTGCTTGCCTTTATTCATCCAAATCACCGCGGCGGCCGAGTGGCGAATACGCCACAAACTTTTTTGCTCCTCGGGCTTAACCGAAACGCGATGGCTGCGAGCATAGTTTTCAAGGATGCGAATGGCTCGATGGGCCTTGGTTTGACGCACAATACTCGAATGATTATCAAACTCGCAAAGCAGCACGATCTTGGGTGTGGGCTTAGGTATAAGCCCTCGAATCATGCCCGGGTGGTACTTCTGCAAGAAATCAAGCAGATTCTTGTCGACGAACTCGAGGGCACTTGGCTCCAACTTGAGCAGCTTGCGGCAGGCGGCCTCCATATGATCAAGATCGTCAAAAAAGCCGACAAGTAGTGTGGTGTGGGGATTATACGTTGGGACGTTGAGCTGGGTCTCGGTCACAATGGCAAGTGTTCCCTGCGAGCCAACAATCATAGGTGTCAGGTCGAACGAGCCGTACTTACCACGCACGCCCCAAACATCATAGCCGGCAGCATTTTTACTCGTATGCGGCTGGGCTCCTTTAAGCGAATCTTGATTCTTTTTAAGCAGCTCATCGACATCACGATATATTTTGCCTTCAAGCGTCTGGAGTTGTTTTTTCTGTGCGAGGCCCAGAGCCGTCAGCCGCTTAGTTGTAATCACTTCGCCATTACTCAGTACGACCTTAAGACTCTTAACATACTCACGAGTAGAACCGTACTTGATGGTCTTCTCGCCACAAGCATTATTACCAATAGCACCACCAATACTCGAGAAATTAATACTTGAAGGGTATGGCGGCATAAAACGACCATGGCTGTGGAGCACTCGCTGCAATGATGCATAGTGCACACCTGGCTGAACAGTCACAAGGTTCTTATCAACCTCCAAGATGTGGTGCATGTGGGCTGGGAAGACAATGCTTATCCCTTCACCAAGGGCGCCGCCACTTTGATCGGTGCCTTTACCGCGAGCCGTAATGCCGACTGTCTTGCGCTTGCTCTTGGCTTCTTCATCAAGAATCTTTACGATTTGGCTGACGTCCTCGGTATTGGTTGGGTAGACTACGGCCTGAGGAGTTTGAGTAAAAATGCTGCCATCGGTGGCAAAGTAATCGCGTATATTCTGATCGGTAAAAATGTCAGCTTTGGTGGCATCCTGGATTTTTGTTACAAGCTCTTTTCGCATATGCTTATTGTACCAATTTGCTAACTGTTATGCGACTACTTTTAAGCTGCGGCTCCGGCCCCCTCTTCTCAAAATAACACTTACTTACTTTTTGCCACTTAGTGGCGAAAAGGTAGCATTATTGCAACAAAGTGGCAAAAACTGGAAAAGTACTTTTAAGAGCTCGGGACCTGGGGGCTTATTTCGTTTTGCCCCCCACAGCACAAAACTAAAAAGGAGTTCCGCGCATCTAGTCTAACCTCTCGATTTGTGCTAAAATCGGCTAGTTAGTTCTTCACTTGCGCGAGTGGTGGAATGGTAGACACGCTGGCTTCAGGTGCCAGTGGGGGCAACCCCGTGGAGGTTCAAGTCCTCTCTCGCGCACCATTTATAATCAATTATTAAAAATCTATTAAATTCTTGGAACAAGCTCACTATGTACCGTCCACTTCTGGATGTCATAGAACCTATCAGCAGCCGTCACAATTTCACCCTTTTTAATCCCCTGCACATCATCCTGGGTGATGTAGAGATAGTTTGGCGTATACAACATGACGGCTGGAGCATCCGCGACCCACGTATCTAAGAAGCTTTTGAGGCGAACTTCACGAACACGCGAGTCAGTCGTTGAGCGAGCCGAAACCAACACTTTATCGGCCGCCGGGCTACTATACTGCGATACATTCAGGCCTGGCGATTTAGCTTGCGATGAATGCCAGTACGGGTACGGATCAAGATCGGCTCCGGCATTGAGGCCGTAGAGCAGGACATCATAATTACGCGGAGTAATATAACTTCGCTGCAATGTAGTGGCATCATATGTCTGAACATTGAGGCTTACTCCAATGGCGTCGAGTTGCTTAGTAAGGCGCGCAGCCACCGCCTGATAGTCGTCATTTGAGGCCGTTACCAGCGTCAACCGCAAACTCTTGTCATCCTTGGTACGAGTGGTATTGCCAGACTGCTTCCAGCCGGCCTCATCAAGCAGCTTCTTGGCCTGCTCAATATTTTCATCGGGCACTTTATACTCTTTTGCGGCTGTCAATTGACTAGCCAGGGCTGGAACTACCAGTGGTTGAGCCTCGCCGCTCAGGGTTGTTTTTATAATATTAGTGCGATCAATGGCGGCAGCAATAGCCGTACGCACTTTAGCGTCATCTAAGAGCGGACTAGTTGTACGCATAAACAAGGCAACCTCTTCTGGGATAGTCAGCGGGTGGACCGTGGCACCGCGACCATAACTGGTGCCCTTGCTATTGGCACTGCGAGCCATGCCCATTACTTGACGCTTACGGAAAGCCGATTGTAGCTCATCTTGCGTGGCATAGACCTTGAGCACCATAGCGTCGAGCTGAGGCTTGCCACGGAAATAACTTTGATTAGCGTCCATAGCCACCGAACCGTTCTCGGTATCAAAGTCTTCAACAATAAACGGACCGGTACCAATTGGCGTTTGATTAAATTCTGATACACGCAACTGAGCAGCCGGCATGTCCTGCAGAATGTGCTTAGGCAGAATGCCGACAGTCGTTGAGTTTAAGAAAGCATCATAACGGACCGGCAGTGTCATGACTACGGTATTAGCATCAGGCGTGGCCACCTCAACCCCCTGCCAAGCCGATGCCATGGGCGAGCGGGTGTCAGGATTCTGGATACGTTCGATAGTAAAGGCCACATCAGCCGAAGTTAGCGACTGATCGTCATGCCATTTCACCCCCGACCGCAGCGCAAAGGTATAGGTACGACCATCAGGGCTAATTGTCCATGACTTGGCTAAATCCCCTTCGACTTTAGCTTCTCGGTTGTAACGAGTGAGACCCGAAAACACCAGACGACTCGCGTCGGCGTTGGCACCACTTTCGGCCAAGATGGGGTTGATAGTCGTAATACTACCTACTACCCCCTCAGTGTACGTACCACCAGGACGACCAGCAGATTGCATATAGAAGGGCTTAAGGGCTCGGAGCTGCATAAAACTCAAGAGTATAACCAACGAAACCGAGCCAATCCACAGCAATGTAGCGCGTCGGACCGGCTTATTATGCCGCCAGGGCATAATGCCCTCTCGATGCACCCGTTGACGAAACGAGACGATACCAAGCCAGAATCGTTCACGACCGCGTTTTACTGATCGGGGGGTAAGTTTCATAGCTATACCTTAGATAGCAGGCCCAGGACGAGCGCGAGTACAAAGACAATTGCGCTAACAATCGTAAGGTTAAAGACCACCTTCTCGGCGCCACGTTTACTACGGAAGCTACCTGAGCTTGCGCCAAATGCTCCACCGAGACCACTACTTTGTTGCTGCAGCAAAATCATCACAGTCATGACAACTCCGGCTACGGCGCTAATTGCGTAAAAAACATTCTTCATGATGCCACCTTTTCTGATCTATCATCTATTAAATAGTTTACACCCCAAATGATGATTACGGCCATAACTGCGGCCCGGAATGAGGTGATAGTGAACTTGGGATATAAAAATTCTACCAGATACAGCATAAAGGCGTTAATGACCAGCATAAACAATCCGAGAGTCAGTGCAATAACTGGCAATGTCAGGAGGACAATCAAGGGGCGGAGCACTGCATTGACGATACTAAAGATCAGAGCGGCCCAAATGAGGACGCGAAGTCGACCGGTATAATCGATACCACTTAGCAGGGTAGCAGCGGCCCACAATCCTAGGAAGTTGACCAGCCAAC
>CAYPFI010000020.1:0-8627 GCA_964410005.1 uncultured Candidatus Saccharibacteria bacterium
CGGCTTTGGGGCCACTATCTTTGCCGAGAATGAGTCGATAGAGCGCCTGAAAGGCTTCACCTGGCTTGATGTCGGCTGCCTCTTTGGCTGCATAGATAGTTTGATGCATTTGGGCACCGTCAAGTTCCCTGGCACCTTCTAGCGAACCGGCAAGCTTTGCGATAAACTGTTGTTGCCCTTTACTCAACTCTACTTCGGGTAATTTTTCCTGGACTTCGAACTTAATGCTCTCTGGTGCGTAGCGTGCTAACCAATTCTTTACGTACGGAATCTCACGCAGGAGAACATCTTTTTGTTCTTCTACAACCGATTTAAAACCAGTGCGCTCCAGCATCTTAAGGATTTCAGTCTCGTCTCCCTGCGCAGCCTGATAGGTACTTACCAGATGGTTAAATGGAATACGAGCGATAGTTCGCTCCCCGCCCAGTGAGTTGGCGGCGGCGTAGGCGTGGGCAAATTCGTGGTTCTGGCCATTATGAACAACTTCTTCAACCTTGGAGTATTCATCGATGAGAGAGTAAAGCCCAACTCCTGAATCAAAGATGAGTGTTTTACTCGGTCTGTTTCGGATAATAAAGTAGCGTAAGATCTCAGCTGGCATTACATCGAGAGCATCCGTCAGCGTCACAACATTCCCGGCGCTCTTACTCATCTTTTTGGTTTCGCCAACAGAGTTAATAAACTCATAGGGTATCGGATAAGGTGCTATGCCATCATAGATCTGCTTCACAAGTTCCTTACCCGTGTCATAACTGCCACCCTTGGTCGCATGATCTCGCCCAAACGGTTCAACGCCTACTCCATACATATGCCAGCGCGCGGGCCAATCCAGACGCCAATCGAGTTTAACGCGGCCCTTTGTGTAGTCGACCTCGCCGGCATTACCATCTGCATCTTCATACAAAACAACCTGTCGGTCTTTGTCCCAACCAGTGAATTTGAGCTCACGAAGATTGTTGTTTTCCGAGAGAATTTGCACCGGCGCCCAGTCGCGTGGTAACTCACGGCCACCGCCGTGTTCTTTGATAATAGAACGGATTTTATCGACACTACTCAATGCAGCCTCAATATAAGGAGTAAATGCACCCGTCAGATAAATCTCGTGTGCACGTAAGACTCTAGGCTCTACGCCAACCTTATTAAGAGATTCTAGGAACGGAAGATACAAGTGATCGGCATAGTTTTGGTGACACTCCCCTTCCGGGTCAGGAACCATATACAGCGGCTGGCCAATGTACTGCCCGAATTCTGCAGGTAGGCTTGATGGAACCTTCCTAAAGGCATCAAAATCATCCACAAAATCCATATGGGTAGCTTTGTGGCCACGCTGATTGATAGCCCAAGCCACTGCGCTGGCGGTCATGAGCTCACGAACCGTTCCAATATGGTAAGCGCCCGACGGCGAATGGCCGCTCGAGACCATAATGTTCTCCGAAGAACCACGCTCGGCAATAATTTGCTCGGCGACTTGATCTAGCCAGTACTTTGATTGGGGGTTTTCTGTACTCATTTGCTTCATTATACCAAAAGAGCCGACCGAAGCCGACTCTTTAGACAGATTCGACTTCGATTATTCGATGTGCTTGATCTTGTAGGTCAGCGTACCGGTTGGTACAGCTACTTCTACTTCATCACCATGCTTCTTGCCAAGCAGGGCCTGACCGATGGGGCTTTCATTACTAATCTTACCCTCTTCTGGGTTAGCTTCAGTTGAACCAACGATGGTGAACTTCTGTACGCCATCTTCGAGTTCTAGGTGAACGGTTGAGCCAAGTGTAACGGCGCCACCCTTTTTAGGTGTTTCGATGATCTGTACGTGCTTTAAGATATTCTCAATCTCGCTAATACGCCCTTCCATAAAGGCCTGGCGATCCTTAGCGTCATCCCACTCAATGTTCTCGCTGAGATCACCATACTCCTTGGCCTCCTTAAGGCGCTGAGCAATCTTGGCACGCTGGTTAGTAGTTAAGTCTTGCAGTTCCTCCTGCAGTTTCTTAATCCCTTCCTGGGTCAATAAAAAGTCTTTGTTCGCTGAGGCAGTCTTCATAGTTCTGCCCTCCTTTCTATAAAAAAATTCCGTCAACATATTGAACGGTGAGACCATTGTCGCGTGTCACAAACAAAGTGTCAATAGTTACTATTGTCAAAAGAAAATAACGTTTTATATCAGGTTAAAACTTATGGTTAGCGGTGCATTTTGACATTCGAGAACTGTGGGCGTATAACACTCTTATAGGTTTCTCGCACCCGCTCAGCTCAGGAGCAGCACCATGACCCCCTTCTATGAGTTCACCACTGAAGGTCACCCGGAGATCAAGCGTGGGCCCTTCTACGGCGTGACCACCTACCTCTGCCTGTCGCTCATCGGCATCACCATCATGATCATCGGATTCGGATGGTTCTGGCAGGCCGCAGCCTGCGCCATAATCGTGGGCATCTCCGTCTTCTTCCTCCCCACGGCCCGATGGTTCTGCACCTCGGTCATCGATCAGGAGAACGTCGTACGCCACCCACTAGTGGCTGCCGTGACCTGGCCCGTCTGGACTGCCATCTTCCTCACCGCAGTCATCTTCGCTGGCATGATCGGCGATGAAGACGACTGACCCCGTTCCCTCTAGCCCTGCTGGAGCGTCACGAGCGCCCTAGTGGGGCTCGTGACGTTTTATGGACGTTAGCGATGTGTAAAGTACCACTTAAGCAACTCACGAGTAGCCGGTGCAGCATACTGTGCACCTTCGCCCGAGCCCTCAATAAGAATGACCGTTACAACGCGCGGATTGTCGTAGGGCGCGAAACTTGTGAACCACGCATTTGGCTTCTTACCGTTCTCCGGATCAGTTTCAGCAGTTCCCGTCTTCCCTGCTACTTTGACCGGCACTTCCTGCTCTATCTTGCAGCACGCCGTACCACTTGTAACTACATCCCGCATGCCCGACCTGACCACATTCAAAACATCACTGGACGCAATCTCTTTGCGCGTTGCATCTGGTTTTGTTGTCGACACCGTCTTACCCGCTTCATCAGTAATTTTACTGACCAGGTAGGGCTTATAGAGAGTGCCGCCGTTGGCGATAGCAGCCGTCGCTGCAGCCATCTGTAATGGTGATGCTAATAAGCCACCCTGCCCCACCGCCGTGTTGTACGTATCGCCGATAGTCCAGGCTTCACCTGTGTTTTTCTTCTTAATATCGGGGTTAGGCACGAGACCACTAGCTTCAGATGGGAGATCAATACCCGTTTGTTGACCCAGGCCAAAGCGTTCATACCATTTACTAAGCCGATCAATACCAAGTCCCTTAATTGGTCCGTAGCCGCCGCCCACAGTAAAGAAGAACACATTGCTACTTAAGGAAAGTGCTTTGGTAACGTTCACTACACCTAAGCCACCGGGCTCCCAAGTCTTAAAGGTATAAGTAACACTGGGATCGTAGATATTCTTGAGCTCGAGCGAACCTTTATCTTCAACCGATGTTGACGGATTAATAACTTTTTCTACCAGGGCAGCCGTGGCCGTAAGCGGCTTAATAATCGATCCCACAGCGTACGCCCCCTGGAAGGCCTTATTAAACAGAGGCTGGTTAGGATTATTGACCAGCTTCGAGTAATCAGCACTGGATATGCCCTCGGCAAAGAGATTGTTGTCATATCCTGGCAGGCTGGCCATGGCTAAGATCTCCCCTGTCTGGGGATTCAAAACAACGCCCGCGCCGCGACCGGAGCCCGAAGCGGTGAGCTGAGCCTGGATATTCTTTACCAGCTCGTCCTGCAATTCTTTGTCGAGCGTTAAAACAAGGTTCTGACCAGCAATACTAGGCTTAGAAGCTAGAATCTTCACCGGTCGCTGTTGGACATCAACTTCGGTTTGCTCCGACCCGTTACTGCCTCGTAGTTCATCTTCATAGGCACGTTCCAGTCCATTCTTGCCGATATAATCAGTTTGCTGATACTGACTCAATGGTACTTTAGCGTACTCTTCGGCGCTAATACGCCCCGTATAGCCCAATACCGATCCCAGGCTACCGCCATCAAGGTACTGTCGAACCGTATTGATATCAAGATTGATACCAGCCACGCTTCCAGCAGCATCAAAGGCCAGCGCTTTGTCGCGTGGCACTCCGCTAGCGATAAGTAATGGTTGACCATACGTTAGGCCCTTTTCTTCAGCCTTGGCGCGCAACTGGTCAGCAGATATACCAAGAAGGCTGCTGGCCTGCGCATATTGTTTTTCACGTTCTGCCTTGTCACGCGACAACTGACTGGGCGTAGCCGTAACATCAAACGTTGGCTGATTACGTGCGATGAGCACACCATTGCGATCATACATAACGCCACGCTGCGCACGAGTCACCTTAGTGCGCAGACGATTACCATCTGCCAGGGCAGCGTTATGATCACCGCCAATAAGCTGGAGCAATGCCAGCCGGCCTACTAAGACTGTCATTACAATTCCAAGAACTATCCCCACCACTACGAGTGGCCGCTGGTTTGCTTCCTCCTCAATTGGCTGAGCTGCGGCATCAGCTGGCAGAATCGCATCGGCCCAAGCCTCGTGCTTAGCCAAACCACCGCCTGCAGGCAGCTTGATTTTTTTGAGAAGCTTTTCTGGTAGATAGCTAAATCGTACGCGTGCCACGAATCAACCTTTCTCGATACACAAGCGCGATCAAAGAGTTTACAAGGACTTCCAGCAGAATAATGCGCCAAGCTGCAACCAACAATAAACTACTTGTTCCAATAGCAGCCACATGAATAATTCCCCAAGCGATAGTCGCAGCCGCCACCATCACAAGTCGAATCGGCCAAGCATGACCATCTACGCCAAGCTGACGCAATGCAACCAACGCGAGGCAAATGACGACCAGCGAACTGGTGGCCAGGCCGAATGTTCCTGCACCCGAGACATCAAGTATAAGTCCGCCAATTACGGCCGAAGCCAAGGCCTCAGAAGCGGTGCCCCAAGCCACTAAGCAGACGATGAGAATAAGCACGAGGTTGGGCACCACCCCGCCAACTCGTAGCGAACCCATTAAGCTCACTTGCAATACAGCAGCCAGGATAGTTAGAAATACAACCCATGCCCAGCGCATCAGTTAGCCACCACAAAGACGGTTTGTAGCTGGCTGATCTGAATGGGAGTTGTCAAACGTGCCGACTGAAAGACGCCGTTATCTGCCTTTGTAACTGACTGAATAGTTCCCAGGCTGTAGCCTTTCACAATATCACCACCGAGACCGCTCGTAATAACGGTGTCGCCTTCTTTAATCTTCTGATCCTGAGGAATCTTTTCCATGGTTAGGCCGCCACCAATGCTACCACGAACGGTACCAGTAGCTGCCTCACCAGCGCCCAATACCTGACCCGACACCTTAAAACTCGGATCAGTCACCACAAGAACTTTTGAGGTGAGCTGATCAGCCTGACTTATTTTGCCTACTAATGTGCCGTTGACCACTACAACCATGCCGGCTGCCAGTCCATCAACTCTACCGCGATTAATAGTTATAAATGACCGATAACTATCTGGCTGGGTACTCACCACATCAGCCGGCACCAGACGCTTACCTGCAATCTCTCGGATTCCTAGCTCTTTCTTAATCGCCGTTAGCTCTGCAGCCCCTGAAGATGCTTTGGCAAGTGCAGCGCGCAAATCAGCATTTTCTTTACGCAACTTGGCATTATCGGCAGCAAGATTACGAGCCGATCCCACAACACTGGTATCACCAGCAATCTTAATTCCAACATTATGTAAAATCCGAGTAATCGGCGATGTTATCACGCTGGCCGCGCCACCAATGGAACCAAATCGCCCCACGCTACCAAGTACAACTACGGCAAAGCCAATGGCGGCGATGATCAAAATGCGACGTTGTGACTTCTTTTGCATACCCTCCTACTTCCCTACCTTGAGCTGGCCGCTTGCTCGGTCGGCAACAGAATGCCCTTGAGCTTATCTAGATCCTCGAGCACTAAGCCAGTACCGGATGCCACGCTGCGCAATGGATCATCGGCCACAACAACCGGCATCTTGGTCTGACGAGCCATGAGCTGAGCCAAGCCCTTCAGCAATGCGCCGCCGCCACACAACATAATACCGCGCTCCATAATGTCAGCAACCAGCTCCGGCGGTGTCTCTTCAATAGTCATTTTGACCGAGTCAATGATGGCGCGCACACTCTTAGCCAGAGCCCGACGAATCTGCTCATCAGTAACCAAAATCTCCTTAGGAAGACCAGTTACGAGGTCGCGTCCGCGCATCGGAATCTTAAGTTCTTTCTCCAGTGGATAGGCCGAGCCAACACTCATTTTGATATTCTCAGCCGTGCGCTCACCAATCTGCAAATTAAACTCATCGCGGGCATACTGCACAATATCATCACTCAGCTCGTCACCAGCAATACGCAGACTGCGCGACGCCACTATACCGCCCAAACTAATGACCGCCACTTCCGTCGTCCCGCCACCAATATCAACAACCATACAGCCAGCGGCTTCCTGAATTGGCAAGCGTACGCCAATGGCAGCCGCCATCGGCTCCTCGATCAAAAACGTCTGCCTGGCACCAGCATTACGGGCGGCGTCCTCAACCGCTCGACGCTCAACTTCGGTCACACCACTTGGAATGCCAATTACCACGCGAGGGCGCGGCAACAACACACCCGTCTCTTTATGAACCTTATTAATAAAGTACTTGAGCATCTGCTCGGTAATCTCAAAGTCACTGACCACACCATCAACCAGCGGCCGAGTAGCCACAATATTGGCCGGCGTCTTACCCACCATATTTTTAGCATCCTCACCAATGGCCAATACCTGGCCTGTCTTGGTATTCATGGCCACCACGCTGGGTTCATCAATCACAATGCCCTTACCCCGCACATACACTAAGGTGTTTGCGGTTCCAAGATCGATGCCGATATCGTGTGAAAATAAGCCAAGTAGCCAGTTAAACATACTACTAGTATATCAGGTATCAGGTTCGGTCGCTAAAAGCATACAAACCGCCCAGCGGACGGCCTGTATGGCGCACGCTAGACGGCAGGGTCGATGGATAAGGGAACTGGAGACGGGCCTTATGCGGCGGCGGCCGCGGCCGCGTGAAGGCGACGGATCGCGTCGTGATCGAGGCGCGTCAACCACTTGGGGCGCAGGATGGCCACCTCACCCGTGAGCTCCAGGCTCGAGAAGGCCAGCTCTCCGAAGAACAGCGGCTCAGTGACGCTGTACTCAAGCCTGATGAGATGCGACCGGTAGTCAGGACTGGGCCTCATCGCGCCATGCTGGTAGGTCACCATGTACTCGATCTCGATGCTCAATCGCATCGCACCATCATCGTGCTCGTTGAACAGGCACCGGCTGACGATGCCGTCGTAGATCCGACCGCCGACCATGAAGACCTTGATCTCTCCGCCCTTGAACTTTTCGTCGAGTTCTTCTTGCGTAAACATTGCAGTTTCCCCCAGGGAGACTCGGTTGTTACACCTCTAGTATAAAGGCTTACGCCAGGTTCGCCAAGAGATCGTCAGATGAGACAAAGCTGGCTTCGTCTTCGGTACGCTTCTTGAGCTCAACCTTACCCTGTTCGATGGTCTTGTTCGAGATGACGACTCGATATGGGATGCCCATAAGATCAGCATCGGCGAATTTCTCACCTGGACGGGTGTCACGATCATCATAAAGGACTTCTACGCCCTTTGCCTGAAGTGTTTCGTAAAGCTCATCGGCTGCATTTACAACATCTTCGGCGTCACCAAGCCGAGCTAAATAGACTTTAGCCGGTGCGATATTCTCTGGCCACACCAAGCCTTTTTCATCACTCATGAGCTCGGCCACGGTACCCATCAAGCGACTTACTCCAATGCCATAGCAGCCCATAATCAATGTCTGAAGCTGGCCATTCTCGTCTGGTACGCTCAACTCAAATGGGCCACTGAACTTAGTGCCAAGACTAAAGATATTGCCAACTTCGATGGCTTTAACTTCTTCGAGGTCTTCGCGCCCAAGTCCAAGTTCAGCGAGCACATCATCGTTATAAACTTCTTTATTAATCGCAATGTTTTTTTCACGACTCAAATAGATGGTGTCTTCGCCAGCTTCGCTCAGCGTCTGGTATTCATGGCTGTACTTACTGAAGCTACCACCACTGGCAAATGTCATGAACGTGCGATCACCAAGCCCTACGCGCTCAAATACCTTGGTATAGGCTGCTTGTGCCCGCTCGTAGTAAGCATCGTGCTGCTCCTGTGAAATTGCAAAACTATACAGGTCTTTCATCAAGAATTCACGACCACGCATAATACCGCTCTTACTGCGTAATTCGTTGCGGAACTTATTCTGAATCTGATAAACCGCAACAGGCAGGTCTTTATAACTATTTAAGAAGTTTTTTACAATTGGAACGAGATTCTCCTCGTGTGAAAAACCTAGACCAAGCTCGGTACCGTTAGCCAGCTTTGTCTTGAACCAGTTATCTACGACTTCATCATCCCAGCGATTGGTAAGCTCATAACGTTCTTTGACCTGTAGGGCTGGCATAAGAATTTCTTGGCCACCAATGGCGTTCATCTCTTCGCGGATAATAGCACTAATATTATTAAGCACCTTAAGCCCAAGTGGTAAAAAGGTATAAA
>CAYPFI010000021.1:0-8490 GCA_964410005.1 uncultured Candidatus Saccharibacteria bacterium
CTTAAATTTGAAAAGATTTTTTATTCGCCAATTTGCTGCTGGAGATAAGCATCGATAAAGCAGTCGAGATCACCATCAAGCACGCCCTTAGTATCACTGGCTTCGTAATCGGTTCGATGGTCTTTGACCTTGTTATACGGATGCAGAACATAACTTCTAATCTGATTGCCCCATGCCGCCGATTGATTCTCGCCACTAATATCTTTTAGTTCTTGTTTGTGCTGAGCGAGCATGAGGGCCGTCAATTTGCCCTGCAAGATCGCCATGGCTTTTTGCTTGTTCTGCAACTGCGAACGCTCGTTCTGAATGGCTACCACAATACCAGTTGGGATGTGAGTGATACGCACTGCCGAATCGGTTGTATTGACGCTCTGTCCCCCATTACCACCCGATCGGTAGACATCAATGCGTAAATCTTTTTCATCGATCTCAAGCTCGCTGACTGTATCCAGCTCGGGCGCCACATCAACTAGTGCAAATGAAGTTTGCCGCAAATTATCGGAGTTAAATGGGCTCAGGCGCACCAAACGATGCACACCCTTCTCCCCTTTAAGCTTGCCGTAGGCATAACGGCCAGTAACTTCCAGTGTCACACTCTTAATACCAGCTTCTTCGCCGGGTGACTCGCTCAAAATATTCATTTGCCAACCAGCACGCTCGCAGTAACGCGCGTACATCCTCAGCAACATTTGCGTCCAGTCCTGAGCATCAGTTCCACCGGTTCCAGCATATAGCGAAAGAATGGCGCTGTTCTTATCATGCTCACCACCGAGTTGTAGCTCAAACTGCTTAGCTGCTACTTCTTTTTCCAGCAAACTAATATCATTTTTAATATCATTTTCTAGCAAAGGATCGCCGAGCTCAGCGATCTCAACCACATCATTGATTCGGTTTTCTAAGCCTCGCCACTCTTCAATATGCTTATCAAGCTCAGCCAATTGTTGACTCACCTTCTGAGCCGATTCACTATCATTCCAAAAATCAGGCGCCAACGTTTGCTCACGAAGTTCGGCAGCCTGATTCTCTTCATCAGCGATCTTGAGTCGTGTAATAGCATCGGTCACACTTAAACTGAGAGTCTTGAGTCTTTCGTTCATGACTCTATTATACAGGCCCGTCTTTATCGGACCGAGCTATTCAGCTTTTGCGGAGAGCGTTAGCGAGCTGACGCTTGCTGCGGAGGTAACCACGGAGACCATAGCCTACTGAAGTGGTGCCGAGAGCAGCAGCAATTGGCAATTCCATACCGGTTTCTGGCAACACGGGAGCTGGTGTTGGCGTAGGAGTTGGTGTAGGAACTGGCTGAGCAGGTGTCACGGGCTTAGGCGTAATGACTGGTGTAGCAGTTACGGCATTACCACAAGACTTCACCACGGCCCATTCAAACTTACCGTTCTTCATGTAAACAAAGGCATCGAGGTCAGATTTAAAACTGACGCTAGTAGGACGAATCCACACACCATTCTCTTTAGTCGAGCCTGGCATATACTGTCGACCAATCGACTTAGCACCGGTAGCAACCGTCTTGCCGCCAACAATAACTTTACCGTCTTTGGTAACCGTACCATCAACAGCGACCTTCATTTCATCAACACTCACACCATAAGCTTTGTAGATAGCCTGGATGTTTGCGGCTGGGTTGTGACCATCACCGCCAACTACCTTGTAAGCCCATTCGGTTTTACCGTAGGCACCACACCACATAATGGCATTGGCATCACAATCACGGGCGGCAGCACGAACCTGGCCGCCAAAGGCAACCGCTGCAACTACTATAACTAGGCTCAATAGAATCTTTTTCATAAGACTCCCCCTTTACTTTGAATTCATTATAACACAAAAAGGCTCCAGAAGGAAGACCTTCGGAGCCTTTTTGTTGCGAGTCGCTAGAATTACCGACAAGCGCCAATGTGGAACGTTCGCTTGTAACTAGCGATTGGTCTTACGCTGAGCTTTTACCAGACCGCGTTTACTGCGCAGGTAGGCTTGAGCACCGGCACCCATGGCAGTAAGGCCAAGAGCAGCCGCAGCGGCACCTTCTGCACCCGTCTCAGGGAGAACGGTAGCAGGGGGCGTAACGGGAGGTGTAACAGGTGGGACTACTGGGGTTTCAGGCTCAGTAACCTTCACGTTAAGATACACGTAACCGTCGTGGGCAAAACAGCCCAACCATTTGCCATCAAGGGCGTTGCTACCAACGGTAACACCACCGTTGAGCAGCTTATCGCCGTCGAGTGGAACCCTATTAAGGGCAGTGGTCTTGATGTAAGCACTACCTGGAACATAGCTCAGCTTGAGCTTGCTAGTAGACTTAAAATCAAGCGTATCGCTTACTGACATTGGAGTAGCAGTCTTAGTAGTTGTACTAATGGTGGCAACAGCAGGATTGCTATTGGTTTCACCAGGCAGAACAACAGAGACCTTTACACCTTCGGCAACACCCTTACCACTTGCATTCAAGTTTTGGTTGGCGTTGTTGTGAATGTAAACTTGGAGTTTATATTCTTTACCGGCTTGCATACCCGTGATTGGATCACTGTATGGGCTACCAGTAGGTAATGAAGCATCGCGACCTGTAAAGAACGCGCGCTCATCGCCGTGGTTTGGACTATTAACAATACTATTGAACTGGACATGATCGGCACCAGTAAAGCCTGGGCCATAGGTTAGTGTAGGACGACCAGCAGGACCAGGAGCAGCCAGAGCAACTACAGGAGTTACAACAGCAGCGACGGTCATGATGACGGCGGCTAACTTCTTAAGACGAGTATTCTTCATACTGCCTCCTTCATTAATTATGACAATTGGGCGTCATTACTTGATAGTTACAAATCGAACATCACATTGTTAATGAACACCCTACGGGTCCAGAGCCAGCCAGATAATCACAGATCATTACAGTCATAAAGTAGGTTGGGCAGACCTCCCCGACGCGATGCGCCGGGGAGGTCCACGAGTGAATGGAACGTTGCTGGATGAGCTCCAGTCGGGCTCCCCTAGTCCGGCGGGGTACCCCCCTCGTCCTTGGGGCACTTCCCCACACCCCCCGGCGGAACCGGGATGTGGCCGTACGGGTACGGGCACATCGGCCTGGGCGGCCGGGTGGTCGGCACCGCCGTGGTGGGCGGGGCCGTCGTCGGGGGTGCCGTGGTGGGCGGGGCCGTCGTCGGGGGTGCCGTGGTGGGCGTACCCGGCCTCGTCGTGGTGGGCGTCTGACCCGGCGTCGTCGTGGTGGGCGTCGACGGCGGGGTGCAGATCGTGCACGGCGGGGTCACCGGGACGGCCGGCGGGGCGGTGGGCGTCCGGCGAACCGGCTGCTTGCACCCGGGGCAGAACGAGTAAACCTCGCCCTGCACCCACACCTCCACGATGTCCGGGCAGGATCCCTTGAGGGGCTCCTTGAACACCTGCGGCGGACGCTTCTCACCGATGTGCCTCTGGCCGTCCGTCGTCGCGTTGGCGTCCTCGTTCTTCACGAGTCGCACCAACACGGCGCCGTTCAGCTTGGTCACCATCAGGTTCACGTGCCGCTGCCACCGCCCGATGTCCGTCGTGTAGGCGACGGCCAGGCGGTTGACGGTGGCGTCATCCGAGTCCTTGGGGATGATCCCGAGGTGTCTCGCGTAGGAAGCCATCGCCGACGGGTCGACGCAGCCTCGTTCCACGAGATCCTGCAGGAACTCCTTCTGACCCTCCATGGTCTTGACGTCACCCTTGAACGGAGCGTCGAAGTTCTCCACCGCCAACTTGCCGCGGTGGTAGAAGCCGTAGTCGATGTTGTTGAGATCGACCTGGCACTTCTGGAGGTTCAGCACGACGTCGCCGCCGGGCTGACCGGACCCTCCACCACCCGTCGGCACGCAGACTTCGCGGCCGAGGATGGTGGAGCACTTCTCATCGGTAGGGGCTCCGGGGTCGGACCCGGACGAGTCGCAGAACAGGCGCCCGAAGGTGCCGACGTCCTTGCAATCGTCCGAACCGTCGTCCGGAGCCGTGGTGGTTGTGGACGAACCGGAGGGGGTGCTCGACGTCGTCGAGGTGCCCTCCGGCTTGGTGGTCGTGGTGGCCTCGGATTCGGTCTTCACCTTGTCCTTGCCGTCGTCCTTGCTGCCGACCATCACCGCACCCGAGATGAGTGCGATGAGGCCGACGGCGACGGGAACGATCAAGCTGTTGCCGGACTTCTTCTTCGCCATGGTCGCCCCCTACTTCTTGTGGTTGTTGGGGTTGGCCACGGACTGGAAGGCCCAAGCGGCGAGACCGAGCAGGAACGAACCCACGATCAAGGTCACCGTGACCTTGGGGCCCTGCTCCCGGAAGATCCAACCGAGGACGCCGAGGATGACGACACCCACGAAGATGATCGCGGCGAGCCGGTGGAAGCCACCGACCTTCTTCGTGAAGCGCTTGGCCAGGGGCTGCGACTTCTGCCGGGTCTTCTTGAGCTTCTTCTTCAGCTTCTTCTTGTCCTTCTTCAGCCCCGGAACCAGCTTGGCCTTCTTGGCCTGGTTCTGACGCTGCTTCTTGCGCTTCACAGCCGACTTCGCCATCGCGGTCAGCCCTCCTTCTTGTTCAGGGCCTTGAGGGCCTTGTCGACGTCTTCGGGATCGAAGCCTTCGTCGTCGAGCTTGTCGTACGAATCGTTGCTGAGCTTCTTCTTGCCCTTCTTGCCCTCGGCGAGCTTGGCGACGGCCTTGGCCAGCTTGGAGCTGGTACCGGTGTCGTCGCCGTCCTCGGCCTCGTGCTTCTTGACCAGGGCCTCGAAGCGCTTCTTGAGCTTCTTGGGCACGGTGTCGGCCACGGCGCGCTTGAGCGCGTCGTTGGGCTGGTCCTGCCAGGTGCGGAAGTACGAGAACGCCTCGGAATCGGCGTCCGCATTCTCCTGCATCCTGAGCTGGGCCGCGGCCTGGATGTCGGCAGAGCTCGGCATCTTGGATCCTTTCGTGATGGTGGATTTCGGTTTGCCGTGAGCCGACGGCGGCGGGGTCTTGGGGGGTGCCTTCTTCTTCGGCTTGGGCTTCGACCCGGGGGTCTTGACCTTCGGCTTCTTGGCACCCTTGGTGGGCTTGGGCTTCTTCTTCGGGGGCGGCGGAGCGCTCCCAGGTCCGGGCGGTGGCGTCACAGGGGACACCGGTGCCTTGACCTTCGGCTTCGGAGCCTTGACATCATCCCAGCGGAACTTCGCCGGGTCCAGCTTGAGCTCCAACATCTTCATGCGGATCTCGACCAGCTGGTTGACGTGGTAACTGCCTCTCTCGGAATCGAACCCGGGCAGCTTGCGCAGCAACGGGTTCATGAGTCCACGCAGTTCGTCCCGCGACTTGCCGGAACGATCGTCAATGATGTCCTGGAGTTCAGCACGGATCTCGGCTTCCGTCATCACGACGGGGGCCGAGGGGGCCGGCTTGGTCCAGTTGCCCTGATCGTGGTGCTGCTGGATGCAACAGAACGGGTTGCCGTCCTGATCCACATCCAGATCCGCACCTTCGATCTTGCACTGCGAGACTCCATCTGCCTTGATCGCCGAACAACGAAGTCGGGCGACCGTGCGGGATGAAGCCGGCGGTGTGCTGGGCGTGCCCGAGGGCGGGGTGGCTGCCTTCGACAACGGAGGGGGCGCGGGCGCCGCCTTGAAGTCGTCGAGATCGATGGTCATGCCGGGGGGCAGCGGAATGGACTCCAGGAGCTGACGCACCTGGTCCCGATCGGTGTACTCCACCGAGGTTCCGTTGCAGATCAGGCCCAGGTTTCGCGCGAAGCTCACCAGGTCCTTGATCTCCGGTTTCATCGGATTGACAGCCCCGTCTTGTCCCGTCCTGCGGATGAACTCAGCGATGAGCTCGGTCCACAGGTAGGTCATGGGGTCAGCCATGGGTATTCCTCACTTTCTTTGCTCGAGTATTGTGGCACTTGCTTGAAACACCGCATTGAGGGGCGGCGCCCTGGTTATTATTGTCACCAGGGGTGACCCCGTCTTGCGACGAGACTTGCAGGTACCCCATCTCAAGCTAAAAAGCGAGGAGGAACCATTAAATCTTCTGCGACTACGTGCAGAATCAGAGCGAATACTTGCAGTAAGTACTAGCCCTAATTCTGCACGCAAAGCAGAATTTTGCGTTTTTATGTAATGATCTGAGATTATCTGGCTGTCAAAGACCTTCGTCTGATGGGTCCCAATCTGTTGAGACTGTTTTACCCCATCAAGCGAGGATGTCTTATCTTAGCAAATTATTTGATTTTTGTCAATAGTTGTGGTCTTATTTAAGCATAAGTGGCATCAAGCATTTTGCCAATCTGTTGAATAATGGCTTTGGAAGGCTGCAATACCTGTGCCCTACTATCCACCAGTTTCAGGAGATTATCCTCGAGTATATGGTAGTGAGTACAGCCGAGCACCAGAACGTCTGCCCCCTGCTCCAGCATCTGCTGGGTAGTCAGATTAATAACTGTCCAATCAATTGCTTCGCGCTGGATCATAGTTGACCACTTACCACAGTCTGGCTCCAGCACCGTGCAATCTGATGCATACTCTTGTTTAAGTCGTTGATAGTTTGCTGCCGCTAGTGTAGCCGGTGTGGCAAAAACAGCTATTACTCCTGATTTAGTTAACTGAGCGGCTGGCTTAATCATCGGCTCTAATCCTACAATCGGGACTTTAATTTCTTTTCGCAACAGATGTACGATCGTACTTGCGGTATTACAAGCCAGAACTAAAATATTCGCACCTCTGGTTATCAAATCATCCAGGCCAATCTTGGTCAGGCGGTGGATCTCATCTGGAGCCTTACTGCCATAGGGTACGTTTTCTACATCTAAATAGGTAATAACCTGGTGTTCAGGAAACGCCTCGGCAATATCCTGTGCCAAGATCTCTCCGCCCCGCCCCGAGTCAAATACACCGATGATCACGCTAGATCTCGAACTGCCTGATTAAATTGCTCAGCGCGCTGTTTATAATTCTCGAACATATCCCAGCTGGCACAAGCAGGGCTTAAGAGTACTACATCTCCAGGCTCGGCTATCTGGGCGAGATGTTCAACTGCCTCCTGAAGTGTTTCTACCTTTCTTATCTGATCTTCAGGGTAGCCGGCCATCTTGAGCTCTGACTCTATCTGCTCAGCCGTTTGACCCATGAGGGTTACTGCTTTAACCTGACTTTTAACAATCTTCTGGGCCATATCTGTAAAGCTTATCTTTTTATCATATCCGCCCAGAATCAACAGCTCTGGCTCAGTAAAAGCATCGATAGCCGCATAGGTTGCTTCAGGAGTAGTGCCGAAGGAATCATTGATATAGCGCACGCCATTGACCGTACCAACATCCTGCAAACGATATGGTAGGCCTTTAAAGGCACTTATGGCTGTTTTGAGGGCTGCTACATCGTTGGTTAGCTGCCAGGCGGCAGTTACAGCGGCACAAACATTTTGCAAGTTGTGAGCCCCCAAAAGAGCAACATCGCTGGTTTTACAGATTAGTGTATCTTGATACCAGATTTGCCCATCTGATACGTAGCTCCCCTCTTGGGCCTTACCCCTAACATCATAAGGGACTCGAGCACCACCGCTGGTATATGCTAAATCCATCGACATCTGGTCGTTTTGATTATAAATCGCTATATCTGTTGGCTCCTGGTGCGCGAAGATGTTACCCTTGGCGTCCCAGTACTCCTGTTCATCAGTATGGTAATCGAGATGCTCCGGCGCGAGCATCAGGCAAACCGAGATATGTGGGCTTTTTTTAAAATCCATTAGCTGATAGCTTGAGAGCTCTAAAACGACTACATCGTCAGTTTTAATATCAGGCAGTAAGTCTAAAGCCGAAACGCCGATGTTGCCCCCTAGGTGAACTGTCTTGCCGGCTGCACGGAGCATTTCGGTAATAAGAGTACTGGTTGTCCCCTTGCCCTTGGTGCCAGTCACCCCAATGATTGGCACGGGGCATTTATCAAAAAACTCACTGGTGACCGTTGTAACCTTGGCGCCTTCTGGCAGCTTATTAGGATGAACACTAGGACTACGTACGAGCAGGTCATAACCGGTCAAATCTTGATCGGTATTCAAAATCGTAATATCGTGACCCAAAGCTGACCAGTACTTTTCAGCACTTTTACCCTCGACGCCGTAGCCGACGATGCCTATTTTCATGATTAGAATATGGGGGTTAGCCAGTCTTTATGGGCTTCAACCTTGCCAGTAACAACATCGAGGTAGGCCTTGGCGAGCTGAGCCGTAATTGGGCCTTCCTTACCGTCGCCGATGGTAATATCGTCGAGTTTACCAATTGGAGTAACTTCAGCAGCCGTACCAGTAAAGAAGAGTTCGTCTGCGGTTTTAAGTTCATCTGGTGTAATAGCTCGCTCGGTAACACTTAGGTTGAGTTCGCCGGCCAGCTCCATAATGGTGGCACGAGTAATACCGGGGAGTACATTACCGAGAGCTGGTGTGTGCAGGGCACCGTCTTTAACCATGAAGATATTCTCACCAGAACCTT